>JAOZUQ010000102.1 GCA_029938635.1 Candidatus Aminicenantota bacterium | reverse complement strand
ACTCATTTTGCTCACTCCCGGTTCTGATCTCCAACCAGTATCTCATTGTCTCTGAAGATCTTGATTCAATAGTAATTCCCATGAAATCGGAAAGATCAACAGTTTTACGTGCAGCAAGTGATACCCAATAATCCTTCTCATTTGCTCTTCCTCTTAAAACATAATCGAGTGATATGATATCTTTACCCTTTTCAGATTTTTTATAAAGAATTTTTCCTGATGAATAATTATTATTCTCAAGTTTAAAAAGCCGGGGCAGCAAAAAAACAGGTTGGCGAAAGGAGATATCAACTTTTTTTACAGGTTTGATATCTTCATTACCGATAAAGAATGGATTAGTAGCTATCCAGGGTAATTTATTGAATTTTCCTTTATCTGCAAAAACTTCACATCTGTAGACTCCCGGACCGTTGATCATGATCTCAGCTTTTGACGATGGATCAAATCTTTCAATGAAGAATTGTTTGCCATTCCTGATGATCTTGACGTGTACAGGAAATTTGAACGGAAGATCAATTCGGAGGGTTCCGTTGAAATCTGAAATGTTTTCTCCTGTTTCATGATCTTCTCCATCAGATGATCTGTAGACAATATCAAATCCGTTTGCCGGTGAAATACTTTCTATAACATTATAATATCTCCCCTTTTTTATGCAGTCAATAATAATATCAGCAGAGTTTAAAGGGTCGGACGAAAATGATTTGTCAGTTTTTACATATATGTTCAGTATGGAGAACATCGATTTGTAGGAAGGGAAGTTGAGTGAGATCTTTTTAGTTAATGGTATCTTAGCATGTGCATCAAGAGCATAGATCCCCATATATTTCCCATTTTTGTTAAAAGAATCCCATACGGCCAGGTTTTTTTCAGGATATTCGAGAGAGCTTAAAAGGGCGTACTCATGGTTCAGTATATAACGGAACGGGAATGCAACAAGCTTCAAAACGCCTATTCTCCTTGCACTGCTGTATGAACTGAGGACTTCGATTCCTGTAAAATCTTTTACATCCCAGTTTGTCCATGGGATCTTATTATCGAAAGGGTGGGAGATAAAACTGAATCCGCTATATCTATTCACATCATTTATGGCTTCCTGAGGTTCTCTCGGGAGTTGATATTTTCCAATATCAAATCCTGCTGAAGCAAGATGTCCGCAATCAAGGGAAAATTCTGACCCTCCGATCAGGAGCACATTGTTATAGAATGAAGTTGATTCCGCGCATTTCAGGTTCGGCTCTCCATGATCAGTAAGGATTACAAAATCAAGATTGAGTTCCTCTGCTGCTTTAGTTATTTCTTCAATATCTCCTTTGCCGTCCGAAAAATTGGAATGAACATGGAACACGCCTTTTATAATATTTTCATCCGGAGGGTTGTTATTAGTAAGTTTTTTATAAGTCAGAGGTGAGTAAACTATTAAAAACAAAAGCAGCAATAAAACTATAAAAATAAATCTTTTTATTGGTTTTCTCATTGGATGAAAATTATACCACCACGCCTGAATGCAGTCAAAAGAGATATTGTTTATTATTGACATCATTTCAATTTAGAATTAAAATCGAAAAATGGCTGGATCAAATTCATCAAAATCAGTTATATTTACTGCACTATTTGCAAATTTGTTCATTTCTGCAATGAAACTTATAGTTGCGTTTATTACACGCTCGACTGCCATGATGGCTGAATCTATTCATTCACTGGCAGATTCTTTTAATCAGGTTTTTCTTCTGATCGGGATTAAGAAAGGTGAGAAAAAAGCAAATGAGCTTCATCCTTTCGGGTTTTCGGGAGAATTGTATTTCTGGTCATTTATTGTGGCATTGATCCTGTTCTCAGCCGGGGCATTGTTCTCTATTTATGAGGGAATCCACAGGCTTCAACACCCGATGAAAGTTGAAAAGATCGAATTAGCTTTTATAGTACTCGGATTATCCTTTATTGCAGAGGGCTTTGCATTTATCAAGGCTAATAGGATGATCAATCTGGAAAGGAAAGGGGAGCCGATCTTCTCTTATCTGAAAAAAACAAAAAAATCTGAACTGCTTGTTGTATTCCTGGAAGATTTTGCTGCTCTCACCGGGCTTTCAGTTGCTATAGCAGCACTCTTACTTCAACATTTCACAGGAATATTGATATTTGATGGAATTGCATCCATATTGATCGGTATTATACTTGCGGTAGTAGCATTTTTTCTTGGGAATGAGACCAGGTCACTCTTGATCGGAGAGAGTGCTGATCCGAAACTCATATATAAAATAAACAACATATTCAAAAATGAGGAAAACATCGAAAGAGTGATCCATCTGAGATCATTGCAATTGGGGCCGGATGACATCCTCCTTGCTGCTAAGATCGAGTTCGACCACCGGCTGACTATAAAAGAGATCAGTAATCTTATTAACGGGATCGAAGCTGAGATCCGCTCTGACCATCCAATGGTTAAAAAAATCTATATAGAACCGGATATTTACAAAGAGAATTATATTTAATGTTTAACAATTGTCATTAAGAATTCACGGTGCTTGTCATTAAGTTCTGTGGAATTTGTCATTAAGCGTTCACGGTACTTATCATTAAGGACTAATGACATTTACTATAGCTCTAATGACAATCTCTAAAGTTCTTCATGACAATTTCTGCAAGCACTCAATGACAAATGCTGTGAGTACCTTTATTGTAAGATAAATTCCCCTATGATATATTCATAATATGAAAGCAAGGATCATACAATTCTCACCTGCATTGGGAAACATTGAAGCAAATTTTGAATATCACAAATTAAAAATCATTGATGCTGTTAAAGATGGGATCGATCTGATAATTTTTCCTGAGCTCAGTCTTTCAGGTTACCAGTTAAAAGATATTATTTACGATATATCCAGAGAAAGAATTGATAAAGTATTAGTTGGTTTAATGGAGCTCAGTAAAAATATTGATATAGTAGCAGGCCTGCCGTATGAGGAGAGTCCCGGGATGATCTATAATTCTGTGATCTATTTTTCCGAAGGGGAGATTATTCACAATCACAAGAAGGTTCAATTGCCGAATTTCGGGATTTTCGAAGAGGAGATGATCTTTAAGGCCGGAGAGAATTTCAAAACTTTCAGGATCGGAAATTTAAATGCCGGGATATTGATCTGCAGAGAGATACTTTTTCCCATTAATGCATATCTGTATTTCCTTCAGAACACCGACATTATCATTGCAGTATCCAATAGTCCTCACAGAGGTATGGGGGAGGACGGGTTCAGTTCTCATAAGCTGTGGGAACGTCTCGGAGAAGTTTATTCAATTAATTTTCACCAGAATTTTATATTTTGTAACAGGACCGGATTTGAGGATGGGATCGGATTTGGCGGGGGTTCATTTTATGCGGCACCCGGAAAAGGTATAGTTAAAATGGGAAAATATTATGAAGAACAGGTTATTGATATGGTTATTAACAAGGATGACATAAGGAGATCGAAAATAAGTTCCAATTATCTCAGAGATGAAAAACCTGATATAATATTAAAAGAATTGAACAGGATCATTCATGGCTGAAATAAATCTCAAAATAACAACAGATATAATAGTAAGGTTTATCTCGGATTCTATTAGAAAGAATGGATTCACCAATGGTATTATTGGCGTTTCCGGCGGAATAGATTCTGCAATTGTCCTTGATCTTACAGTTAAAGCCCTGGGGAAAGATAATACTTTTGCATTGTTGATGCCTTATCGAACATCTTCCCCGGAGAGTCTTTCGGACGGGAAAACTATTTGTGACAAACTGGGGGTTAATTATGAGATCATTGATATAACGCCTTCGATTGATCCCTATTTTGAAAAATACCCGACTGATAATAAAACACTTATCGGGAATAAGTGTGCAAGGGAGAGGATGTCAGTCCTTTATGACTTTTCAGAAAGAAAAAAAGCTCTTGTTGTCGGTACTTCAAATAAAACTGAAATACTTATAGGATATTCCACTCTTTTTGGTGATTCCGCTGCTGCATTTCTCCCTATAGGAGATCTTTATAAGACAGAAGTTATTGAATTGGCAAAATACCTCGGGATCCCTGATCCTATAATCAGTAAAAAGCCGTCCGCTGATCTATGGATGGATCAGACTGATGAAGGGGAGATCGGTTTTAAATATGAAATTCTGGATAAGATCCTTTATGATATGGTTGACCTGAGACTTACTGAAAAGGAGATGATCGGATCAGGTTTTAAAAAAGAGGATCTACAGAAAATCCAAAAAATGATCACAGGGACTCAATTTAAGAGGACGATGCCGCCAATAACCAAGATCCATAACCGTACTGTCGGACTCGATTTCAGGTATCCCCGCGACTGGAATAAATAGAATCGGTTATGGCGCTATATATTGTCCCTGTACCGATCGGGAACCTTAAGGATATTACATTAAGAGCTATAGACATCCTTAAATCTGTTGATTTTATAATTGCAGAGGATACCCGGTATTCATTAAAATTATTAAATAATCTTGGAATAAAGAAAAAACTTTACAGCTACTATAAACCGAAAGAAGAAGAGAAGGCAAAAACCATAATCAAATATTTGTTAAATAAAAATGGTGCTCTTATAACAGATTCCGGAACTCCTCTCATTTCAGATCCCGGGAATATTTTGATCAGGAAAGCATTAGGTGAAGGGATAGATATTATTTCTCTTCCCGGGCCGACGGCATTTGTTCCGGCATTAACAAATTCAGGACTCCCGGCTGATACATTCATTTTTGCCGGATTTTCTCCTAAAAAAGGGGGAAAGTTGAAAACTCACCTTGAACAATACTCCGGCCTCAAACATACACTGATCTTCTATGAATCGCCAAGAAGAGTACAAAGATTCCTGGAGACTGCATATGAAATATTCGGAAACAGAAGATTCTCCATATCAAAAGAAATATCAAAAAAGAA
>JAOZUQ010000101.1 GCA_029938635.1 Candidatus Aminicenantota bacterium | reverse complement strand
TTAGGATAAATCGCTTCAATACAGGCTTTTCTCATCAAGCCCCGGACTTTACTCCGCCCAACTTTATAACCTCTACGATTTAACTCCTTAGTTAATCTCCGGCTGCCATAATAGGGAAACTCAAGAAATATCTCGTCCAGAAGATCAAGAAGATTTTTGTCTTCATGGCTGATCTCTTTCTTCTCTCTGTAAAGACCGGATCGACTTAGATCTAAAAGCTGGCATTGATGACGGATACTCAGATCAGAATTCTCTCTTTCTATCATTTCCAGTTTTACAGGTCTTTCATTTGTTTGTACTTTGTTTTTAAGAACTCAAGATCAATATTCTGTTTCCCGATCTTCTTGTACAACTCTTCGGTAAGATCCTTTAACTCATTTATTTGGGGATCCTGTTTCCTCGTGAAAATACTGTGTGCTTCCTCAAGCATCTTCTTTTTCCATAAACGGATCATGTTCGGATGGACTCCATATTCTCCGGATAACTCTGAAATTGTCTTCTCACCTTTGATCGCTTCCAATGCCAACCGCGCTTTAAAGTTCTCATCAAATTTGCTTCGTCTACTCAATTTAGCCTCCTTTGTTATTTTAAAGGAGATGCACTTTATTTGCTATCAAATTTTGGTCCATTTTTCCCGGACCATTATATAAATACACAAAACATTTTTGAATTCATTCCATAAATTTGACATTTTTTTCTTCATTAATTAACATGAAAAATGATTTTAAATAGCCTTTCCATCTCTCCCCCCTTAATATAAATACAGATCTCCACAAAGACCAGATCCCCCGTTACTCGGGGGATATCTGGTTTTTTAACCTAAGTGAAGTGAACTGGTCAGGTTTTTATTTCGCGTTTGAGGAGTTACTTCAAAATGGGAATTCTGTTTACCATTCCATTGGGATTTCTATTTACCATTCCTCTTTTTGGAGAAAATCTTGTATATTCATCCGGATAATTCCTTCAACATTTCCACTCCAGAACCTGTCAAGTGAGATCACATATTTAGGGTAATTATCTTTCACTTTCTGTAAAACGGAAAACTCCCTTTTGACCACATCATCTGTTGCCAGAAGATAACATACCTGTATATATATTTTTTCCCCTTTTTTCTCGGCAATAAAATCGATCTCTTTATCATCCAGTTTTCCTATAAAAACTGTATAACCTCTCCTTTTCAATTCCAGGAAAACAGTATTTTCGAGAATTGCATTTATATCATTCTGATCATATCCAACCCTTGCATATTTCAGCCCTATATCTCCGATAAAATATTTTTCACTGACTTCCAGGAATTTTTTACCCTTGATATCATATCTCGGGACCTTGAATATCAGGAAAGCTTCTTCAAGATATTTCAAATAGTTATAGACGGTTTCAACACCGATATTTCTCTGCTCTTTTTTTAAAAAATCTGATACTTTTTTTGCTGAAAATATATTCCCGATATTATTTAGAAGAAAAAGGACAATTTTTTCAAGTAAAGCAATATTTCTGATCTTATTTTTGGCAATGACATCCCGCAATAATATTGTATCAAATATTGATGAAAGATATTGTGATACAACCTCATCAGTGATATCTCCATGATGTATCCCCGGAAGTCCACCGAATTTTAAATATTCAAGAAACAGTTCTTCATCTATCTCCTGTTTTTTTCTGAAAAGTTTATATTCCGATATTGACAGACTGTAAACCGGGAATTGTATATAACGGCCTGAAAGTAAAGTAGCCAGTTCAGATGATAGGAGGTGTGCATTGGAACCGGTAATATAGATATCCGCTATTTTATCTGATAAGAACGAGTTAACAGCTTTCTCCCAGTTCTCTATTTCCTGGACTTCATCAATAAACAGAGTCAACATTTGTCCCTGTTTGTTATATTCGGCCATTACAAGATCGTATAGATCCTTTTCATTCTTTATATTATTCCATTGAAGGGATTCCATGTTAATATAGAGGATCAGATCCTTTTCCGGTTTGTTCAAAGAGATCTCTTCTATTAAAAGTTTTAAAAGTGAACTTTTCCCTACACGTCTCATTCCGGTAAGTACTTTAATTACAGGTTTCCCGATAAAAGGTTTGATCTTATCAACGTAAAAGTTTCTTTTATACATGAACAACCTCCCGTAAGTCGCCAAAGTATACGATATATCGAAAACTTTAACACATTGTAATGTTTTTTACCACTACAAAAGAATTTTTTGATTCTACAAACCACAGAAACAGGAAGGAAGATCAGGAAAACCTCGGCCACGCCAGAGTGACAACAACTGAACGATACTCCAAAGCTCTAATGGAAGGAAAACGAAAATTAGTCAACAGTTTTGAAATACCTGACACAGATCAAAACATAATCGAATTGAAAACACCAAAAAACTATAAGATCAGGAAATATTAATTTGGCACCTATTTGTGCCAAAAAGGCATTCCGTTCTTTCAGAATAAGTCATACCCTGCAGGCACTTCGTTCTTGAAGCTTAGGTCGCACATGGGCTATTGATTTGCAATTATGATTTTGCAGAAATATGCCGAAAGAGCCTATATGATTGGAAAGGGAAAGCACACCCGGAGCGACTCGAACGCCCAACCTACTGATTAGAAGTCACTCCCACCTCGATTTTATTATTCTCCAAAATTAACTAAAACATACTCAAAACATAGATCTGCAGATGATTTTGAGGTTTCTCTGAATTTGTATTAAAGACCCTAAACTATTACGGAACAGCTATTTCTAAGGTACAAATGGCACCTATTTGGCACCAGTTATATGACTTAGCTAAAAAGAATATTTATTTAAAGTCTCAATAAAAATAATCTTGATTTAATGATTTTTTCTAATAAATATTATTAATTGGCAGACGCACGGGACTTCCTTAAGATTCCCGGTGAGTGGGGAAAAACCGAACTTAACCAAATTTAATGTCAATTGAAAAGTACCGATAACTCTAATTTATTTAGGGTTATCTGTTTTTTTACTTCTTTTACACGTTGTTATATTTCTTGCATTAAGGGCATAAGCTGTGCTAAACGAGACCACTTGTGGTACAAAATCTCCCACAGTCAGATTTAGATATTGGCAATTATAAACTTAATATATTTCTCACAATTTTTATTTTTAGAAATTATTTACTAGATTTGTTTTCCAATGACATGAAGTAGATTATCAGAATCAATCAGATTGTTTTTAAGAATTAAAAAATACATTCTTCTCTGTATATATGTAAAGGTATTTTTAATTTCACCCCATATGTTTTTCTGATCATTTACTATGTGGAGGAATTATTGTGAACCCATGATCCTGCATTTCCCTGTATCTGTCATCTATTGCCCAGTATTCAATTATTTTACTATTTTTAAAGTGAAAAATTGTATTGCCA
This sequence comes from Candidatus Aminicenantota bacterium, assembly GCA_029938635.1. Classification (GTDB taxonomy): domain Bacteria; phylum Acidobacteriota; class Aminicenantia; order UBA2199; family UBA2199; genus UBA647. The sequence continues at coordinate 1,637 of JAOZUQ010000101.1, read as the reverse complement.
TTAAATTGCCATTTTTTGTGAGTTATCTTATTAATTGCTTCCCATTTCCACCGCACTGCTATATTTTCCATATTTGAAATTATTTCAATAAAAGTGGTTTTTGATTTTGAGAACTGCTCAGAGATCAATGATATTGATTTCTTAACAACTTCCGGACCTCTCTCCTTTTCAATACTTCCATTTATATGATGTCTACAATCATCATCAAAAATATAATTTGCCAATTCTGAGTCATTATTGTACATATCAACAATCAATTTCACTACTTCTAGATTTGTTTTTTTATCCCACATTTTTTTCTCCACGCCCCATAACCCTGCCAAAATAAATGCAACTGTGAAGAATAATATAATTAGTTTTTTCATTTTGTCATTCCTATTTCTAAATCCGGTTTTCGAATCCCCTATTTAATTTAATTGATAACTTTTTAAACTTTTGCTCAAGATTTTTTAAATTTGATTTGTTTCCCGCTTTTAAGTAAATATTAAAAAAAGTAGTGATCAGTTCCCTCTGAAGTTTTATTACCGATTCCCCTTCTGTTTTAAATATACTCAGATCTGAAAAGCTGTCATGAGAGAATCCCTTGATTATAGCGTGAAAACAATCTTTTCCCGACTTATTAATGAAAGTGGAAAAACGGAGGTAAGAATTCCCTCTTGCATTACTTGAAACAAACATAAATGGTACTTTAATCTTCTGATTGATCAGATCACCAAACTGGAATCCATCTAAATTTATCCCTGCCTTAATTGTTTCTGGAGAAACTGCTAATTGCCCTGCCGTAGCACCACCAACAGAATGTCCCATTACTCCTACTCTGGTGAAATCAAATATTCTCCTTAGATTTTTTGACTTATTATTTATTATTTTTAATTTTTTTATCACTGCTCTAGTATCCTGTGCCCACAAACGGGTACTTTTATTATGAATAGGGCTGATTTTTATCAGGCTTTTATAAGCTTTTGTGTTTTCCTGAGTATTGTTTGAGTTAAGAATAACATTCTGTAAAGAATTTATTTCCTGGCCATTCAATTCAATAGAATGAGATTTAAAAAACTTATTCTCCCTATCTGTTTTAATCACAGTCATATCTTCCTTAATCAGGATTGCTGATTCATTTTCGTGAGCTATGCTAACAACTATATATCCATGGCTTGCCAACTCTTCAAATACTGTCTGGTAAACAGATGAAAAACCACTATAACCATGATTGTAAATAACAACAGGAAAATGTTTGTCGGGAAAGGCAGGGACATTAAAAAAAGAGTTACTGAACATCAATGCAAAATAACTATTAGAAAATAGAGGCCAACCTAAAAATTCAGCTGAGGCTGTACAAACTTCTTTTGATTGATAATAGGCTTTTTTCTTGATTTCATGATTAGCAGGGTACCAAATTTCGAAAGAAAGAATCCGGTTAATATCAGTATCTTCTTTTTCATAGAAGAATACAGATCTACCGACTATATATTCTCCTGTAGGCTTGAGAAGCTTTGGTAATTTTGAATCTTCAATTGCATTCCCAAATATTATTTCTAAGATTTTATATCTATCTCCAATCTTTTTAAACACAACTTCATATGGAAGCTTACTCTCCTTATTCTTTTCCATGAAATGGTAAAATCCTTTTTCGATTT
>JAOZUQ010000100.1 GCA_029938635.1 Candidatus Aminicenantota bacterium | reverse complement strand
AACAAACTCCCGTTGTTGGGAAAGTATTTTTTTCTAAATTCATCATTTGACTTAAGAAACCTTTTATCGATAAGCTCAGATTGTTCAGCTGTTAACGACAGGGAGCTACCCGGCAAATGCCCGAGTATTCTAATGAGACACCCTCGAATTGTGTTACTGTATAAATTATCTTTTGGTAATAATAAATTTACCAAACGCAGCAGTTCACATGCGTTCCTGTTCAAAGAAGTATTAATTAATGCGGGATATATAAAATTGTCTTGATCAATGTTTATCCCTGAAAGACTGAGGAAATCCTGAATCAAATCGCCATAAATGAAAGATTTACGATCAAATATTTTCAGGCATAAAGAATCCTCACCAAAAACCTTCCCCCAAGGTAAAAATAGACGATCATAAAAATGATTACTGTTCTGTAAATATCGTTGAAAAAAATCTTGAAACGTTAATATCCCCCCAGATTTAATTTGAGTCGAGTACTGCGATGTGACTTTTTTGTACTGATCGCGAACATATGCAACCACGCGTATATCATTGAAGAGGCTTAACAAGAAAACTCTCAGACTAACAATCTCCTCTATACTTTTCATACGCGAGCTCAAATGCTCACTCGAAATAATACAGGTATGTATTCCTCGTGAAACCAAAGAGTTTACTTCATCAGTAAGTTGGAGCTTCACCTTCTCAGAGTACGAGATTCTCACGTCTTTGTCCTCAATATTATGAGTCCTTATGTAAGGGTCTGAGCTAGAGACAACCATAAATGCAATAGCTATATCAATATGATCGACTCGCCCACTTGTATGAATGTACCCATAGCCAGCGTTTTCGAGCTCCTTTTTATTTTCAAACAAAAAGGTTTGGATTGAACTCGAGCCTGTTTTCGGTATACCGATATGCAAAATAAGTTTCATTTTCCCGAAAATCTCTTTTGGCTGATAGATCGTGCAATACATATTGGAAGCAATAGACCGTCGTGGAGCAAGGCAGTAAGTAGCCTCCAGGACTTTTGAGGAATTCTTGAATCTTCTAAATTATAATCATTAATAACGATTGATTGGGCCTGTTTCTCTTTCGAGAAGTTCTTACAGGATGAAAACCCGACATCTCGACTGATGCTGACATTTTGGCTAACGCCAAATGTTTGCTTGATGAACAAAAAGTGCTGCCAGCTGAGTATAAGGACGATCACGGCTTCCACAGGTGATAGTTTGAGGGCAGAAGCGGCTTCATGAGTCCAGAGGGGACGGTATTGTTTTCGGAAGTTTTTAGGAGACACATCACAAACATAAAAAATCTGACGCAGACGCTGTAGGAGTATGTAAGAATCAGTATCCACGCTATAGTTTCTTTTAAAAGATGTTTCAAAGGGAGTTAGAATGTTGGAAAAAATTCCTTCACTCCAGGCTGAATCAATAAAATCTAGAAAAACGTCACCAGATTTGAGTGCGTCTTTATCGAATAATTTTGCTTCGATATTGTCAAGGCCAAAAATATCAATAAATTTGGGCAGCAATTCCCCATATTTAATATATGGCGGTTGGTTCCACTTGTAAACACGACCAGTTTTGACAAGCTGGCTTTTGGCGCTCCTCGCGTAGGAAAGTGCGTCTCTGACATAAAATACAATTTTTACATCCTGGGCAACCTGCAACAAAAAATTCTTTAATACCTCCAGGTCCTTTTCCTGTAGATGGATCAGCCCTTCATAAGACAAGACCCATGTTGCATTCGGTGGTAGTTGTTCCAGAGTCTTATGGAAGGATTCTTGGTATCTTTGTATGGTTTGAGGCCTTTTGGCGATAGGGGAACCTGTAATTAAATTGGCCCAGTCAGGATCAGAGCAAAACCACAAAACCAGGGATTTATCATTATAGCTGTAGCCAGTTGAATAGTAGACAGCATTCACATTGAGAAACTCTTTATTATCATAGAAGGAATGCTGTATTGTCGTGCTTCCGGTCTTATCAGGCCCTATATGTAAAACAATTCTTTTTATTTTGGTAAAATCACTTCTCATGTCGAGCTAACCGTTTAATGTTTTTAATTATTCCAACCAGTGAAAGCTTATTAATTACGGAAAAGAGCCCATCGCTATAGCCCTTATTGAGCTCTGCATCAATCCTTTTTCTAACCATAACAATAAATTGTACCCTTCGCTTATCATCGCTGCATTCGGCTTCATTCAACTCAAGAAGAAAATCGCAAATCCGCAAAAGAATATATAGATCAAGTTGGCCAGAAACCGTCTCCAGGAAATCAAATTGCAAATCGCCCCATACAAATTCTGGTTCCGAATAATTCTGCGTATTTAAGAAAAAATCATCACCCAATAATGACTCAATCTTACTTCTAGCCCAGTCAGTTTCGGACTTAATCTCCAATACTTGACTAGTCGTTATCTGCTACTTATCACCAGGTAACTGCGTAAGCACGTCTAAATCATTTGATGCCCTAAGTGGATGTATGGAATTGCTGTTTTAAAAAAGAGGGGCTTGTGCATTAATATAACTGAGCAAGCGAACTGCTTGCAATGACATACCCTCATTTACACGAACGGTCTGTTGCGGGTCAAGAGATACTCCAATCAAGTCAAAAAAGAAACCAGCAGGGCCGGCGTTATGGTTACAGGCTTTCTCAAAACAGTAAAACTCTGCGCTATTTCTAAACACCGTCCTTAATTTTTTTATCTTTTCATGTTGTTCTTTTGGTCTAGCCACATTCAATATCTCATTCACCGGTTCTACCTTAGAGCGCTGCTGGCTTGTCGACTTAACAAGATCGACTGGATCTCGAACAAAACTTATAACTCGAACCTCATATCCGTTTGCTTGAAAATTGTTTTTAAGTTCATACAATTCAAGTACATCAAGGACTGATATGAATTCATCCGAGAAAATTATTTTAGGGTGATTCCAAACAAAATCTGAAAGACTTGAATTAATCTGCCGGTTCACTACTTCGTGCTTTAATTGATTGTGGTACCAATAGTGCTTAAAATTTTCCGGATGTTTACAATAATACCCGTATAGAGGCATCGACTGATTGTAGAACGATTTACCCTCAACATAAAATTTTGGATATAGCCAACCGTTATCCATCAGTAATTCACGATTTTTTGCTAAAGTATGTTGAATAGACGAACTTGCCGTCTTATGAAATCCGCAGTGAATGATTGCTATTTTTTTGTCGTGCATAAATGGATATCTTTCAATATAAATTAAACATCACAGGAACTGCGGATCAATATAGTTTTCAAAAATACATAATTTTTTATTGTTTTATTAATGCTTCCACTAGATCTGCGCATCAATATAAAACATACAAAAAGATATATCATTTCAACATTATCAGCATAAAACGATATTGTTAATGCGGTAATCAATCCTATCGCAAAGCCGATATCTACATACATCGAAAAGTTATATTCACTTTCTTCACCTTTTACGCCCTGATCACAATCAATATTTTTTTTATTTTCTTGCTGTAAATTTCTTTTAATAGCGAAGGCAACGTAGATATAGTAAGGAATCAATGATATCAGTAAAAAAGGAGACAATACTGCCATTACGAAAATCACTGTCAAAATAAAAAAACATTCGACATAACTACTAAAAACTCTTACAGCAATTTTATGAACTGACTTATTTGACACATTATCCTTTTTAAGTGATAAACCTAGACTAGAGATTGCTAGTTTCCCCGACTTACCTTCTGTATGTTTTCGCAAAACATAACTAATAACGTAGAATAAAATTGCAAGAACCGCTAATGCCAACACAACATAATGGTAGTCATACTGGTGGAGAATTTCAGGGAAAAACCCAGGCACTTTTTTACCCGCAGAAATCAAAAAAGCTTTAACTGGAAGAAGAAAGGATAAGATTTCCGTCATTCTTGCAATTATTCCGACAATGACAACCTTTCCAACAAGAGCTACATTTTCTTTCGCACAGGAACACAGCAGCCAACTTACACTTGCCTCTTTAGTAGTTCGCGCTTTCATTTTAATTCCGCACCACATCGCGCAATATAATCTGAGCCGACTCGTTCCAGCTATTCGTTGAAAACACGGGATTACTATTGCAGTTTTTATGCTTCCCGTATTTATCCGCAAGCCAGTCCTCTATAACCGCCACCATATGCTTATCTGATTGGAAATACACAGCCGCCCCCCCAACCACTTCACGAAATATGGGGATATCCCTTACAATGAGCTTAAGGCCTTTTTGGGCACCTTCGATCAAGCTTAAACCGAAACCTTCCCCTTCACTTGGGTGGATCAGGCAATCAACGCTCTCATAGATTTCATTAAGATAACTATCCGATATACCCGACAGCCAGAACAGTTTCTCATTTAAGTACGGATGATTATCTATTCTTGAAACAACCTTTTTACACATCCACCCTTTTGCGCCAACAAAAACAAGTACAACATCCTCGTAAGACTCCCATATTTTATCAAAGGCATCCAACGTCGCCCAATGCCCTTTTCTCGGTTCTATGGTACTGACATGCAAAAATGAAATCTTATCCTTTATTTTTGCTACGGTCCCAAAATCAACATCATTCTCACCGTCAAACGGTGTGTGACTATCAAAGTCCGAGCCATGATGAAACCAGGAAAATTCCTTATCCCCGATTTCAATTCTTTCTTCTTGGGTCCAGGCAAGCACACCATTCTGCGTGGTTTCAGAAACGGACAAGATATGATCTCCAGTCTCAAGAATTGCTCTCAACCATTCTTCATGTACTTTGGGCACAGTAGGTGGAAACCATTCTGAGTTTGTTATCGGTAGTATATCGTGAACCGTAAACACTATCTTCGTTCCCCTTTTTCTCCAATCGTCAAAAAGGCCTGCTTTTATTGGAGAGATAACCTGCGTGTTTAAATCAAGTCCCAAAAAGACATCTCCAGCGATCGGAACAACGATATTATCCTCGACAGTGCCTTCATACAAATTACAATAATGAAAGTGCCACAAACCACTTGCAGAAGTGAGTGCTACTGGAGTCACTTTACAGTCAGCTTGCGTCAACAACTTTAGTTCTTCAAACAAAGAAAAAACTG
>JAOZUQ010000015.1:30877-48616 GCA_029938635.1 Candidatus Aminicenantota bacterium | reverse complement strand
AGGCCTCTTATCGTATAATTACTGATTCCGGTTTCTAAAACCTGAGAGGGAATTCTATGAAAAAAGGCAATATATTATTAACTATATTTTTTATCACATTTTCAACCGTTGTTTTTGAGATTCTTTACACAAGAGTGTTCTCAGTGATCTACCTCAGCTCTTTTGCTTTCCTGATGATATCTCTTGCTTTGTTCGGATACGGACTGAGCGGATTCTTCACCTCTTTCAGCAAGTTATCCAAAGATAAGAATTCATTGAAATATCTTGAATATTTTGTTCTGGGATACGCTCTTTTACTTCCGATCATTTTCAAGATCACTCTGATCGCGAAAATAGATTTCACACATCTGTTCAATCCAATCACCAATTTATTGCTTCTTGTTGTCAACTTTGTAGTATTAATAATACCTTTCTTTGCAGCAGGAGTTTCACTGGTTCTGATCTTTACTCTTTATTCAGATGAGATCGGGAAACTTTATTTTATTGATCTGATCGGCGCTGCCCTCGGGGGAGTTGCAATTATCCCCTTTATAACCGAATTCGGCCCGCCCCGTTCGATACTGATTCTATCGGTGATCCTTACACTTCTCTGGTTCTCACTCTCCAAATTGAAAATGAGGACAAAGGGTGTTCTCCTCCTTATCCTACTGGTTTCTCTGGGAGGAATGTACAAATTCTCGGAAAAAATATTCCCGATCGTACCAAAAATAATAAAGAGAGGCTATATAATTGATTATCACAAGGGGAGGATCGAACATTCAAAGTGGAGCCCCATTAATAAGATCGATGTTGCGACATTTTTTAAAAGGAAAAAGGTCGTATGGCTCGATGCAGGAACTCAGCAATCCTATCTGGTAAAACCCCCTGTTCCGGTAGAACAAATGGGCCCTATCGAATACAACCAATCAGCAATTCCTTATCAGCTTGCAAAGAGCGGGCCTGCACTTATAATAGGCTCTGCCGGAGGATATGAGGTCCTCTGTGCTTATACAAATAATTTCAAACCTGTTTTTGCTGTCGAGATGGACCCTGAGATCTGTGACATAGTTGAAAATTCCTATTCTGAATATGTCGGGGGTCTATTTAAAAAAAGGGAAGTAAAAGTTATAAACGATGAGGGGAGACACGTTTTAAGAAAATTAAAACGGAAATATAATGTTATCCAGATGGTAAATTCACACAATTCCAATATTATCCTCTCCGGAGGCCTCAGTTTTTCGGAAACATACATTTACACCGTTGAAAGTTTCAAGGACTATTGGAATCATTTGAATGATGACGGTTTTCTCTCTATTATCCATATGTTCGGTGAGAGGATGTTCACAACCGCTCTTCAGGCTTTGAAAGAGATGGGTGTTGAGAATCCTGAAAAAAAATTCTATGTTCTTCAACCTCCGGGTGGATTTAACTATTTCTTTATGAAAAAAGGAGACCTGAACTCACTAGACATCGAAAAACTTGAAAAATTTTCCAGAAAGAAAAATGTTGCATACTCCCCTTTCATAAAACTTGATAATGTATATTACGATCTTGCAGGAAAAGACTTCAAAAAAACAATTGCAGGATCTTCGGTCAATATTGCTCCGGTTTACGATAACTCACCATATTTCAACCAGCCGAACAAGATCGGCCAGTTCTCATTTAGCAATAATGTACTTTTAAGCAATGAAGCAAAAAAAGCTATAAATGTAACACTTAAATATTCAAACAGTGTCTATCTCTCTATTCTGGGTATCTCACTCTTATTCTCACTCCTCTTTATTTACCTCCCTTTAAGGCTTAAAACAAAAGAGGTCACTCACAAACCGGTTATTCTATATTTCTTTTTCATCGGTATGGCCTTCATCATTGTTGAGATCATCCTGATCAAGATATTCCAATTGTTCCTGGGCAACCCTGCATATTCGATCTCAGCGATCATATTTGCACTTCTCGTATCATCCGGGACAGGAAGCCTCCTCTCAGGTAAGATCAATAAAATACTCGGGAAGAAGACAATTCTATATGTTTCAATATTTATATTTTCCATTCTTATAATTTATGCTTTGTTCCTGTTCAACTTCACATACGGCCTGATCCATTTCGGACTTGCTTTAAGGTTCCTTATCACATTGCTCCTCATATCGGTACTTGGAATCCCCATGGGTATAATGTTCCCCTCCGGACTTAAATACCTGGGAACAGGTAACAAAATAATGATAGGATGGGCATGGGGTGCTAATGCATTTGCTACAGTGATCGGATCTGTTATCACAGTTATAATTGCAATAAACTGGAATTTCTCCACAGCATTGATCCTAGCAGCCTTTCTTTATATTCTTTCGGGAACGATCTTTTTTAGAGATATAAAAAGGTCTTTAAAAGGTTAGCCGGAAAAAAAAGAATGGCCAGACTGAAGATCATCTGGGTAACAACATTCACTGCACTTTCAGTAATACTTATAGAGATACTTTATACCAGACTGTTTTCAGCTATCTATTTCAGTTCATTTGCATTCTTTATAATATCTCTCGCCCTTTTCGGAACCGGGCTCAGCGGACTTCAATTTTCCCTGATCAGAGGGAAGTCAAGGTTCAGAACGGAACACTACATACTACTCTTTGCATTATCTCTCCCTTTAATTCTTAAACTCACGCTAATCGTAAAGATAGATTTTCTGAACCTTTTTACATCTCCGGTAAACCTTATTTTTCTCATGATAAATTTTCTTGCTCTAATTCTCCCCTTTTTCTTAGGTGGAGCGGTATTGGTAAGAATTTTTGCAGAAAACTCTCAACAAATAGGAAAACTCTATTTTTATGATCTGGCAGGTGCGGCATTCGGGAGCCTGCTCATAATACCACTTATATCCGGTACAGGGCCGATGAAAGCAATTTTGATAATTTCAATACTTCTTTTCATCACATGGTCTTTAATCTCTGAAGCAGAGGCAAAAACCCGTGTTTTAACTTCGATTATACTGATACTTCTCTTTTCTGCGGGAATCTATTTTTCCGGTGATCTTTTCAAGCTTATCCCCAAGATCGAAAAGAGAGACTATACGAACGACCTGATAAAAGGACGAATAGAACATTCAAAGTGGAGCCCCATTAATAAAGTGGATGTTGCCCCGTTCATATTCAACAGAAATAAGAAAATAGTATGGCTCAATTGCGGTACTCAGCAGACATGGCTAGTAAAAACATCTGAAGAAGAGATCCTCAAAAAGGAACTAAAATGGACACATGCTGCAATCCCTTATCAGCTTGCTGAAAAAGGATCAGCCCTCATAATCGGATCTGCAGGAGGATATGAGGTCCTTTGTGCAATTTCAAATGGTTTTAAGAGGATCTTTGCTGTAGAAATGGACCCGGAACTCTGCAGGCTGGTAGCAGGAAAGTATTCAGATTATATTGGAAATATATTCAAACGAAAAGGTGTTTTCCTTATAAATGATGAGGGTCGGAGTGTTTTAAAAAGACTCGGCAAAAAATTTAATGTTATCCAGATGGTAAACTCCCATCCAAAAGACACCCTGTTGTCCGGGGGGCTCAGTATTTCCGAAACATATATTTATTCTGTTCCGGCCTTCAAGGAGTATTGGAAATCCCTGTCAAAAGATGGTTTTCTCTCCATTGTTCATGTTTATGGTGAGAGAATGTTCTCAACTGCATTTGAAGCGCTGAGAGAATTAGACATAAAAGATCCTGAAAAAAAATTCTATGTGATCCAGATAAAGAACGGATTCAATTATTTCTTTATGAAAAAAGGAAATATAAATAAAAAAAACAAAAGCATCCTGAAAAGATTTGCCGGAAGAAACGAAATAGTCTATACCCCATTTGAAGAGAAAGAAAATATTTATTACAAACTCTCTTCGGCAGCCTACAAAGATGCTATTAAGGGATCATCAGTAAATATTTCTCCTGTCTCAGATAATTCTCCATACTTCAATCAGCCTAATAAGATAGGACAATTAAATTTTTCAAACAATTATCTGAAAGGGATGGCAACAGAAAAAGTTGAACGTGTATTGATTTACACAAATTCTGTATATATTTCCATTCTGGTTATTTCAATAATATTTTCACTATTGTTCATTTATATCCCTCTCAGAATAAGAGGCGGAGGACATAATACCAGGGACATAGCTTACTTTTCTCTTATCGGCCTGGCATTTATTATGGTAGAGATCATCCTGATCAAGATATTTCAACTCCTGCTTGGTAATCCCTCATATTCAATTTCTGTAATTATTTTTTCACTTCTTCTCTCTGCCGGTGCCGGAAGCTACTATTCAGACCGGATCATCAAATTATTTCGGGGCCGTATGTTATACGTTTCCATATTCATAACAATTGTATTGGTTATTTATTCCCTCTTTCTATTTAATTTGATCTATCTCTCGATAAAATTACCTCTTTTAATAAGAGCTCTGATCTCATTACTCCTGATTAGTATTCCGGGAATCCCGATGGGCATATATTTCCCGTTGGGAATCAAGAGGGTTGCATCAGGAAATCCTGTAATGACAGGATGGGCCTGGGGAGCTAATGCTTTCGCAACTGTTCTGGGATCTGTTTTCACCGTTATTATATCCATAAACTGGAATTTTTCAGCAGGACTGATAACGGCGGCATTTATTTATATATTGGCCGGGTATTATTTCCCCAGGAATAATTAAACACTTCCAAGATTTTTCCTTCCTGTTGGTTTGATAAAAACAGACAGGAAATACAATAAAAAAGAGATAAAAATAATAGTCAGTGGTATTGAAACGAAATAAGAAGAATTGTACATTGTTATCAGGGGCTGAATAATGCTGCTGTCGAACAACTCAATATTAAATAATTTAGTTCCTATGCCCCTTATTTCATCTGCTTTGAACAGAGCAAAGATCAGTATTGCACTCAGGGAGATCATAAATGCCACGATCCTGCCTATCTTAAGCGGCAGCATAGCTTTTTCGATCAATTCATTACTCACCTCTACAGATTCAAATGACTTTTTCCAGATTTTATCAAAAGACGGAATGCCTTTACTTTTACTCTTTTTGTCGGCTTCTGAAAGATCTTTCATCCAGGAATTAACTAAATATTCATCTCTGCACTCCTTACAGTTTTCCATATGAGTTATATGATCACATTTTTTCTTACTCATTTGTTCCTCCATAAGAAAATCCCTCAGCCCTTAATATTTCTGCACATTTTTTTCTTAATCTGAACAAAACAACTTTAAGGCTTTTCTCTTTTATATTTGTCATCTCACTGATCTCTCTGTGGGAATAACCCTCTACATAGGCAAGCCATAACAGAGACCTTTCTTTTTTTTTTAGTTTCCAGAATATCCTCTCCAGATCAATGCTCAGATCTGGATTGTTATCACCCTTTGATTCAATATAGGTCATTTCATCAGTAATTGAGTCAGTTGTCCTTTTCCTTTTTTCATCAATAACCAGTCTGTATGCGGTCTTATAAAGATAAGATTTCAATTGGTACTCATTCAATCCCCGGGGTGATGACCTGAACAACCTGAAGAATGATTCCTGGAATATATCACCGGCAATACCCTCATCACCGCCGCAGGCTTTCCTGATAAAATTCAGGAAGCCGGCGGAGTGATTCTCATAAAATATCCTGAATGATTCTTTCAGAAGATTGTTATGCTCTCTATCCATTATCTCCGGTTCGGATTTTCTCTGCATCTGAAAAAACAAAGGCAGGATCACCCTTATTCATCCTCGTTAATAATACCCCATTTAGTACTTAACTTATATGACAACCAGGATGAAACCAGAAAACTTACACCTAGAGCAAAAAGAACTATACCGGCTGCATAGTAGTACTTTGAATCAGCTGAAAAGATCATCCCGACTGGAAGAAAACTCAATCCGACAAATCCTGCGACCAATCCTTTGGTTATCGAAGATATTATCCTCTCTTTTGGCTGAACGTACTCAATAGAGAGAGATTTAAGAAATTTATTTCCACTGTCACTCTTCAGGAAGTCATTAAGCTCACTCACGTTATTGAATTTTTCCACCAGTTTCTGATGAAGTTCCATCTTCAATTTGTTCTTTTTTGCATCCATAAATAGTTTGAATACATATCCAACCAGAAAAAACATAACCGGCATTACAACCATACCCATAATTTGATCCATATTCGGGTCCATATTAGCCTCCTTTTATTCAGTTAAACTGAATTTTGCTTTTGGTACTATAACGGTTAATATCAAGCTCCGGTTAACAACAATAAATATTTACTTTTGCTGCAAAATATTATTTACAATATTTTATTGTTAAGACTCTATTATTCCTTTTTGCGTCTGTCCTCCTCCTTTCCCCTACGCTCACTCTTCCCGACCCTTCTCTCATCCTCTTTTTTGTTTATAACATTCTGATTTTTTCTTCGTCCCCCGGTGATCTTCCTTCTTTGCTCTTTTCTCTTCCTTCGATCATCCATCTTTCCCCCCTTTTGTATTCCAGTTTTTTCTTATTAATGTTTACTTTCAATTCATATTTTCAAATGCATATTAAAAAATAAAATATAATAAATCAACATTTAGCCGGAATTTAAAAATTTAGTTTGCTAAATAAAATAACTTTAAAAGTATGAGAAGCAGAAAAATTCAGGAAATTGTTTAAAAACCAGGAACATAATGCTATATATTAGATATGAAAAAAAGCATATTAATCATACTAATCTTTTTAATCTATTTCCCCTTAAAAGGGTGGGACAATTGTTATACGATTATCGCAGGAAGAAATGCCACTGCTTCAGGATCGGTTATGATCGCTCATAATGAAGATGACAAGGGAAAAAACTTTTTTGTTGATGTCCATAAAATAGGGAAAAGTGGTGAAAAAGGGCGAACGATAAAGTTAAAAAACGGCCAGCTTTTAAAACTTTCAAAGGGGTTCGGTTTCCTCTGGTTAGAGATCGCCGGAACAGAATTTGCGGATTCATATATAAATGAAAAAGGAGTTGTGATTGTCTCAAATGCCTGCATGTCCAGAGAGGATAACCCTTCTCTTGTCGATGGTGGTATCGGAATGGCATTAAGGAGGATCGTCGCCGAACAGGCAGAAAATGCCAGGGAAGCTGTTGAGATCGCCGGTCAGCTGGTTGAAAAATACGGATACTACTCTTCCGGAAGAACCTATGCTTTTGCTGATGCGAGAGAAGGGTGGTTAATGCATATTGTAAAGGGGAAACACTGGGCGGCAAAGAGAATCCCTGACGATAGTGTTGCAATTATCCCGAACTATTATACGATTGATGAAATTAATCTTAATGACAGAAATAATTATATGGGTTCTAAAGATATTATAGATTATGCTGTGAAAAGGGGTTGGTACAACAAGTCTGACGGGGAAAAATTCAGTTTTAGAAAAGCATATTCAGATCAGAAAAACCTTCTTTCTGACAGAAACACATTAAGACACTGGAGAGGATTTGCAATGCTCTCCAAAGTAAAAGTAAAACCCGGAGTGGAACTCTATTTCTCATTTAAACCGGCAAAAAAGGTTAAAATACAGGAAATCTTCAACCTTCTCAGAGACCATTATGAAGGTACTGACCAGGACCTTTCTAAAGGATATAAAACAGGATCACCGAATTTTACTCAGAACAGAACCATCTGTACCGGATCAACACGGTATTCAATTGTTGTTGAGTTGAGACAAGACCTTCCGGATGAGATTGCAACTCTGGTATGGATCGCCTTCAGAAGACCTGATTCAAACTCATATTCTCCATGGTACCCCTCAATTGTTACAACCCCGAACGGATACACCCGGGGAAATTCTGAAACAGCTTTTCTTACACATATGAAAAAAAACGATGACTATTTCAGATATGATACAAAGCATGCATATTGGAGCTATGCAAAATTATCGGAAAGAGTTGATGATGATTACAGAAACAATATCAAGCAGGTAAAAAAAATGTGGGCAAATTTTGAACAATCTCTTCTAAAGAACATTAAAAAGAAGGAGAGAGAATTCGCTTACCTTTTAGGGAAAAACCGGGTACTGGCCTTGAACATGATCACAAACTATGTTCACAATATAGAATTCAGAAAATGGTTCAATACTATTGATCTCTTCAATACATTGCATTGATATAATAAATATCAGTTGAGTGATTCCCGGAGCAGCCTTTCTAATCTTGCCTTTTCTTTATCCGGAAGGCGATTATAAAACTTGTCCTTACACAATTTAAAATACTCATAAGCAGATCTCTTATCCCTCAATTTCATAAGATATGCAATCCCGATACTGAAATAAGGATCAATGAAATCTGATTTTGCGGATATGGATTTTTTCCAATCTGAAATTGCGCCGGAATAATCTCCGTTAAAATACCTGGCGGCGCCTCGCCCATTCAAAGCAGAATAGAGCCTGTCATCGATCTCAATAGCTTTATTGAAATTGATTATTGCATTTTCATAACTTCTGCTGTCCTTTGTTCTCTGGAAATGGGAAAGATATAGTGAGCCAATATTGTTATAGACAGAGGCATAATTTGTATCAAGTTCAAGTGATCTCTTGTAATTACTCAGAGCTTTCTCAAAGTTTCCGCTTCTGTAATATGCAACACCAAGATAATTGAAACTTTCAGGATCATGCTTTAAAAGAATTATACTCTGCTCGAGTATATCAACTGCTCTTTTGAATTCTCCTTTCTCAACAAGAAATATACCAAGCTTGGAAAGTAGAAAAGGGCTTCCCGGATTTTTTTCAAGTCCCTCTTCCAGAATTGATACTGAGAGACCGGTTTTTCCTGTCTCTTTGAATATCTTGGCAAGATGTGTATAAATTATCGTATATGTCGGGTTGACATCAATGATCTCTTTCAGATTTTTGACAGCATCCTGAGTTTCCCCTGCCTGATGAAGCGAAAGTGCATTCAGCATCTTGTCCTGAAGAGGAAGGAGGGTCTTCAGGTCATCTTTTTCAGTGTAAACCTTTTTCTTTTTTAAAGTAGATCCAGAAAAATAACCAAGGCTTTTCAGCTTTTTCTGAGCTTCAGGATCCAGATTTCCGGCTCTCTTCGGTTTCTCTTCATTGTTCAGACCCGATATAAGCTTATTCAGTTCATATTTAAGATTCCCGCTGTTTTTCTCCCCGATCAGGTTCTTCTCTTCTGACATATCATCGGAAAGGTTATAAAATTCTCTTATCGGCTGATCAATGAATTTATTATTTCCCTTTATAAACCCCCTTAAAGGGGCCCAGTCTCTGTTAAGGTATGGAGTAAGTGATTCGAAATAAATATATTTATCATTTGTATCTTCACCACTCATGACCCGGACCAGGCTATCACCTTGAATATGATCAGGTATGTCAATATCAAGGACATCACATATAGTCGGGAAAATATCTATATGAGCAACATTTTTATCTATTTCTCCATCTTTTGCACCTGGAATCCTTATTATATAGGGAATATGAATTGTATTGTTGTAGGCAAAATAGGAGTGAGTTTTTTCCCCTTTTTCACCAAGCGCTTCACCATGATCTGCAGTAAGGATGATCATTGTATTCTCATATTTTCCGGTGGCTTTTAAGCGATCAAACAATTTTCCGAGAGAAGCATCTGTATATGCCACTTCACCTGAATAGAGATCATGGGAATATTCACTATTATAAGGAGGCGGCGGAAGATAAGGTTGATGCGGATCGAAAAGGTGCACCCAGCAGAACCACTTCCCTTCTGTTTTCTCAATCCATTTTAATGCAGGCTCAATAACTTTTTCAGCTTTTCTCTCAACGAAGAAAAGTTCAAGATCATTATGGGTTCCGTAATTGTCATCATAAGTATCAAATCCCTGATCAAGGTTGAATCTTGAATCAAGAGGAAAAGCTCCGATAAAAGCTCCGGTTTCATACTTATTGCTCTTTAAATGTTCGGCAATGGTAAGAAATTTATCCTCAAGAACAAATCCTGAATTATCGCTGATCCCGTGAAACAGGGGGGTCGTCCCTGTGATTATATTGGTATGAGAAGGAAGAGTTACCGGATTATGGGAAAAGCCCCTGGTAAAACGGAAAGATTTCTCTGCAAGTTTATCTATATTCGGAGTCTTTACATATTTATCAGAATAAATTCCGAGTCTGTCAAAACGGAGAGTATCGATAGTAATGAGCAGGACATTATAATCTCCCTTTTTTATAACCGTTTTTTTACTACCTGATGCAACCCCTTCTCCACCACAGGCAGTAAGAATAAAAAATACTGCGATCAGGAGGAGAGTAAAACCTTTTCTCATCATTGATTGGAAAATGCTTTTACTATCTCATCCGCAGTTGTAAAGTTCGGTGATTCCGGAGATATCTCCATGAATTTCTTCAATGCAGTTACAGATTCAGTTATTTTATTTAGAGCAACATAGGTCATCCCCAGCTGATAATAGGCTTCCCCGAAATTCTCCTTCATTTCCACTGCACGGCTGAAATAACTGACTGCCCTCTTATAATCCATAGCATTATAGAAATTGATCCCGATATTATAAAGTGTATCCGGATTGGTGATATCTTCATCCGATAGTTTTTTAAACCATTCCATTGCCTTATCCGTCTGTTTCAGATTGGAGTATGAGTTTCCAACCGAAAGGATCAATTCTTTATGTTTAGGATATTTTACTATTGCTTTCTGAAAATATTCTATAGCTTTCTCATATTCTTCAAGTTTTGAATAACAATTTCCCATATACAGGTTAACTATGGCAATCCCTTCTCTCTCTTTATACTTTTCTATTATTTTCTCGAATCTTTTTATCGCTTTCTTTACTTTGTTTTCAACGAGAAGAGCATTACCTTCCTCAATCTCTTTAATAATGCTTTGCTCAAGGGCAGGCCCCTGGATCTTCTGCATCTCAATTTTGAGTGATTCATATTTTTCACCCTGAAAAAAGCAAATATATTTAGCGCCCCGAAATACATAGTCAACAGCAATCTTTCTTGGAGCATATCCGACTTTAGAAAAATCAATATACCATTTGCCGGATCTCATATATAAAGATCTCCATTTCCCGTCAGAATCAGTAACCGGAGTTATTTTATGCTTGGACTGGGCCTTTATTGAATACAACATAATTTTAACACCTTCAATAGGATTACCGGTCTCTTTATCTAAAACAATTCCCTTCATTTTTACTTTTCCTGAAGTTGCTTGTGAAAACATCAGAACCGTTGATACTATGAATATCAAAAAAACAATAAATATCTTCTTCATATCTCCTCCTGCTCTATATATTATATAAAAAATTATACCACTATATCCCAAAAAATCAACTTAGGAATCTTTGCTTAACCATTGACATTTTATGACTTTTCAAATATAAAATACGTATCACAGTTCAGAGGTAAAAATGAAAAGACTGATCTTAGTCATAACAGCAATAACATTTTTGATAGTACTTCCTGCATGCAAGTATAACGGGGAAGCATTGGTAGTGGTAACTAATATTGGAGATCTAACTATTAATGTGATTCTCGAAAGGGTTTCGGTAACGCTAGAACCGGGTGAGAAAGAAGAATTTGAATTGTCATGGCCCGGAAAAGAAGATATTCATATTAACATCACGACATATCCACTTGCTTATAAAAATACCATGGGAGAGAATACTAGTTTATGGGTTAAAAATGGCGAGACTAAATATTTTGAGATAGAGTTCTATCCGCCTGAACTTAGTAAATAGCTTATTCTTTTATTCCCAGGCTTCAACAGCTTTTGTTGCAGTTGCGATCTGTTCATCTGTCAAATCACCGGAATATCGTGATAATGCTATCTGCATATTATTAAGAGCTTTGACCTTGTCACCAAGCTTTGCAATGACCATTGCGTAGTAATAGAAGTATTTACCTTCGGGTTTTTTCCTGATAATTTCTGCAAAAAGTTCGCCGCTCTTTTCCATTGAACCATACTTGGTGTTGAACAGGGCTATTTTATAAAGGAGATCAATATTCTTTTTGACATCTTCGAAGCGGAGCAAAGTATTGTAGATGGACAACACTTCCTGATATTGTTGTTCCTTGAGCAATTTTTCAGAATATTTGATCTGAAGGGGAATATTTGTAGGTTCAAGTTCCAATGCTTTTTTGTAATTCTCATAAGCTTTATCGTTTTCACCAAGTATCCCGTAGGTCTCACCTAATATGATAAAAGCCCGGGTAAACAATGGATTCTCTTTGATCAGCTCATTACAATTTGTAATCACGTCATTGTATCTTTTCAGTTCTGATAAGCGTGTTATATAATTTAACCTGAATGGTGTAGAGTTAGGAAGTTTCTCAATTGCTTCTTCCAGGATATTCATCATATTACTTAATTGCCTTTTTTTCATATAGACCTTGTAAAGAAAATTATATACAAGAAAATTGTCCTTTCCGATCTCAGTGCTCTTGATATCTAATAGTTCTTTCTCTATCTCATCAAGAGCTCCCTCTTTAATTTTTGATGATATTTTTTTTAATTTAACATTTAAAATCATTCCATCCTTGGGGTCAACTACCTTGTTCCCTTTTCCGCTGAATGAAGATATATAACCTAGTGACCTCAGATGTTCAAGATCTTCTTTTCCAAGATCTCTTTTAGAATCACCTTTCCCGGAATATTTCAATATAGTTTTCTTAAGTTTCTCATCCATCTCTCTCATCAACGGCCCCTTTTTTCTGTAGAGGTTGTCTTTTTCAAGAGGATCATTTTTTATGTTATACAATTCAGGTTTGGGGAGGGAGATATATTTATAGTCACCGTTTATGATCCCGTTAAGAGGGGCCCAGTTCAATTCTTCCTTTCCATACATACTCTCAATATAGATCAGATGGTCCTTCCCTTGTTTGCTACCCTTCAGTGCATATTCAAGAGATTCACCCTGAATATTTTCACCTTTCCGGATTCCGGTCAGGTCTAGTATCGTAGGCATAACATCTATAGTATCAACACGTTCACTTATCACTCTGCTCTTGTTAATAAGTTTTTTGTTATAAAAAATAAGAGGGACTCTTAGATTTGCTTCATAACAGAATATCATATGGCTTGCAAATTCCTCGTGTTCTCCGAATGCTTCGCCATGATCACCGACAATAACTATCAGAGTGTTTTCCGCAACATTTTCTTCTTCAAGCCTGTCGAGTATCATTCCTATATATTTATCGGTATATGTTAGCTCTCCATCATAGAATTTAACCAGATCTAGCTTCTCTTTCTTCTCGACCTGTTCTTCATGTGGAACATATGGTGTATGGGGATCATAAAAGTGGACCCAGGCAAAGAATTTCGACTTTGAGTTCTTTTCAAACCAGTTATCAAATTTATTATATATTTCAAGTGCATCTATCTCAGATTTAAAATTCTTATGAAGATCTTCCTTGTCAATCGAATCATCATAAACTTTAAAACCCTGATTTAATCCGAACTTTGACTGAAGGACAAAAGATGCAATTACTGCATAAGTATTGAAACCTTCTTCCTGAAGATATTCAGCCAGGGTCCTTTCAGAACTGTTGAGAACATATCTGCCATTGTTCCTGACACCATGCCCGATGGAAAACCTTCCTGTGAATATATTTGAATGTGACGGAAGTGTCAAAGGTATTGAAGAATAGCAGTGTTCGAACCTGACCCCTTCATTTGCAAGACGGTCAATATTAGGTGTTGATCCTTTCTTATATCCGTAACTACCGATGTGATCAGCCCTGGTGGTATCCAGCGTAATGATCAGGATATTTCCATTCCAGACCTCTTTTTTCCCGCAACTGAAAAGAAAAAAAGTTAAGATAATTAATAAACTGAATTTTAGTAGAAGTTTATTCTCAGATTTCATTTTATTCCCTTATTAATTATAGCATAATAGTTTTTTGGTAATAACAACCTCCTGATCAGTAAAAGCATCCAAAATTTTATTTTCCTCAAGACAAAAAACCTATTGACTAAAATCTGATTTTCAGTTATTATTTTTTAAAATGCCGGGATAGCTCAGTCGGTAGAGCGATGGACTGAAAATCCGTGCGTCGGTGGTTCAACTCCGCCTCCCGGCATTTTTTTCAAAAAAAATTTTTTTTGAGATTAAAACAATCATTTATGTATATATAGATATGAAGAGAAATATATTTTTCCTGATACCACTACTGATACTCCTTTCTAATTCTGCAACGGCTAAACCTGCCTTGATCCTTATATCTCCAAACGGAGGTGAAGAACTTATATCGGGAACAACACTTATGATCAAATGGAACTATGAAGATAGCACCAATTCTGATAAAAATGTAATTCTGGTCTTGTATAAAAATGGTGTAAAATTCATAACCATTTCTGAATCCGCTTCAAATACCGGATCTTTTATGTGGACCATCCCTATTGAAACTCCACCAGGAAATAAATACAGGATACGAATCCGGTCCCGGGAAGAATTATCCCTTAATGATTTTTCCGACAGAGATTTCTCTATCCTTAAAAATAAGAAAAATTGATCTACTCTGTAAAAAACAAACTATTCAAATGTTTTTATTTTATATTATCTTCAAACCATTTAAAAACTGAACCCCACCAGAATTGAGCATTTTTGGGTTTCTGCACAAAATGATCCTCATTGGGAAAATACAACATTTTTGATTTGATTCCTCTTCTCTGGTAGGCTGTAAACAGCATTATTCCCTGAGATACCGGAACTCTGAAATCCTTTTCGCCATGGATTATCAACATCGGAATCTTGAATTTTTCAACAAATCTTGCAGGATTAAATTTTTCATATAAATCACTTGTCCAGGGAGTTCCGCCATGTTCCCACTCTTCGAACCATAGTTCCTCAGTCGAATAATACATGCTTCTGGAATCAAAAATACCGTCATGAGAGACAAGGCATTTAAATGGATATTTAAACTGATCATAATTACCGGCGATCCAGTTGATCATAAATCCACCATAAGAAGCTCCTGCTGCAACAATTTTATTTTTATCAATAAATTTAAAGTTTTCGATCAGGTATTTTTGCCCTTTGACCATGTCAATAAAAGGAGCTCCTCCCCAGTCTTTCGATACTGCATCTGTAAAATTCTGTCCATAACCCCTGCTGCCATGAAAATTTATTGCAGCGACAACATACCCGGGCGAAGCAAACAAACTCATGTTCCATCTGTAGTGAAAATCATCACCCCAGGCTCCCTGAGGTCCTCCGTGGATCAGAAAAACCATCGGATATTTCTTGTCAGGATCAAAGAAAGGGGGTTTTATCAACAACCCTTCAACTTTTTTTTCGCCTGCTCCGGCAAAGACAAATCTCTCCACAGGGTTCATCTCAATTCCATCAAAAACTTCTTTGTTAAAACTTGTCACCTGAGAGATCTTCCTTCCCCGGATTCTGACTTTAAAAATATCCCTGGGAGAAGAAACACTCTGATTCAGGAAAACCAGATACTTACCGTTAGCAGTGACATTAAGATCAGAAGCATATATATTCCCCGCGATCTTATCCACCCTTTTATCTTTTATCCTTAATCTGTAAACCGGGACAAAAATACTTTCAGAAGCAGTAAAATAAATATAGCTTCCACCGGGTGAAAAAATAAACTCGTTAATACTATATTTAAATCCGAAAGTCAGATTGTCCCTTTTCCCGGATTTAAGATCGTACAAGATTATATTATGCTTGTCAGCTTCAAATCCCTCCCGCTTCATTGACACATATGCAAGCTTTTCCCCTTTTGGAGAAAAAACAGGATTTACATCACTTCCGCGATTCTGCTTCGTTATATTTTTTTCTTCATCTGAGTTTGATCTTTTTATAAATATATCGTTGTTGGTGGATATTGCCACCATTTCATCCGTATTCTTCACAAACGCAAATACTTTCCCGTCAGGTGAAAATGTAAAATCTTTTTTTCCTCCGAGATCAAGAGGGGGAGTATCAAAATTTCCGGGTGTCAGGTCCTTCCCGGTCTTCCCGGTCTTATCCGCGAGGAAAATATGAGACCTCTTTCCATCTTTCCAGGAATTCCATACCCGGTACATCAATGAATTCAGGACCTTAACATCAACACCGCTATCCTCGATTTTTTTCTCTTTCTCCATGCTCTTTTCAATTGTATCTTTGCATGGGAATATATCCCTCTGGAAAATGAAACCGGAATTGCCAGGAAGCCATGAATATGAACCTATTCCACCGGGTATCTCAGATAATTTCACCTCCTTTCCGGTGACAAGGTTCATGCTGAACAATTGAGGATCACCATCTCGTGTTGAAATAAAGGAGATCTCATTCGGAGATCTGAATACCGGCAACATATTATTCCCTTCGGATTTTGTCAGTTTCCGGATCTTCCCTGTCTTCATATCAGAAATGTATAAATCCGTTTTATAATTATTTTTTTCAAGGTCTGGTATTTTTACATGAAATACTACTTTCAAACCATCCGGGGAAAGGGATAAAGAGCCCAACCTTCCCGCCTTGAACATATCTTCAAATTTTAGTGCCCGTTTCTCTGCAAAAGTAAAAAGTGGAATAAAGATTATGAGAGTAAAAACCAGTAATTTTTTCATTCTTCTCCTCCATCCGGCCAAAGAAGGCCTGATTATAATAATAAAGATACAACAAATGTCATACCTTTATGCTAATTGTTTAATTTTCTGATTAGAAAGGCGGGACATGAGTCCCGCCCCATTCTTAATTAAGTATTTAGTTTTTGTTCTCTGTTGCTTCAGTTTCCTCTGTAACTTCCTCTGTATTTTCCGGTTCTTCAGTATCTTCTTCGAGAGATTTTGTATATTCCTCAGCAGTCATAATGTCGATAATCAGATATCTGTTTCTGGGTAACTCTTTTTCCTCAAGTTTAAGAACATATTTTTTCAGAATGAACACATAGTCAACTATCTCCTTGGTCAGAAGTGTGACTTTTACATCAATCTTTGATGTATGACTATCACCGGTATACATTGCAATATTAGGCATTTTAGATCTTCCAGCTGAAGTTTTCATTAATGTCTGCTCAAATTCGATCTGTTTTTCAAGATCCTTCTTTTTCTGAATTACTTCCTTAAAACTAGTTACCAATTCATCTTTTTGAGCTCTTGCCTCATCCAGTTTAGCGTTCAATTCTCTCTTCTTAGAAGAACCTCTTGCATCTGCAAGTTCATCTTCAAGATCAAGTATTGCATCATTAGCTTCCTGAGCTGCAAGTCCTATTGTCTTTTTTTCCTGACCTATATCAGCTAATTTCTTGTTAAGTTCAGGTAGTATAATCGGTTCAATAACAGGCTCCTGAACCGAGATGATCTCATAAGTATCGAATTTGATATGCTTAGGATTGATAGCCATTGATGTCATGGTATCCTTATCACCAGCTTCTCCGACCTTCATAGCTTGGAAATATTTAGAAATTGTAACTTCCTCCGGTTTTGTACAAGAAGTCATAATAATTGCAACACTCAATAAAATTAAGATTAAAAAGATTTTTTTCATTTTATTCTCCTCCAGTTTTCCTTAATGTATTTTAAATGATTTATTTAAAAAATTAAACATTTTTTCATAATATTTTAATTTATAATGAAATTTCATGGTTAATAATAGTAAGTTTTATTTATTTCTATCGGGAGAACAACTTTTTCTTCTTTTTAGGTGGATATTTCATCTTGAAAAGATCCTGAGCAGCTTCGATATTTCCGGGTTCAAGCTCTACAGCCCTTTTAATACATTTTTTTGCACTCTTTTTTCTTTTCAATACAAGATAGAGTTTTCCTAGTGCATGAACAGGTTCAT
>JAOZUQ010000015.1:0-30867 GCA_029938635.1 Candidatus Aminicenantota bacterium | reverse complement strand
TCAGACTTTGCAGGTGCAAGTTCTATTGCTTTTTTCAGAGTCCTCTCCGATTCATCAGAGAAAAAAGGCAGGTTTATCTGACATAGCCCGAGATAAAGATAGTTCTCATAACCGGGATCCCCCGATTTAACTGTCTCCTTCAAGATGACAAGTGCTTCATCAAACTTTTTTGCACGATAAAGCTCCTTTCCTCTTTCGAATTTGTCAAAATACTCGTCATAGTCAAAATCATCAGAAAAATCCTTTTGGGATTCCGGAGGAAGTTTATCCTTATTCTCCGGAACATCTTCCGGTAGATTTACCGGTTCAAGGTCCGGCAACTGCTCCTTTTTCCGGAGGTTAGTAATCTCCCTGAATGCAGCTCCAAGTTTTTGTAATACAAATTGAGCACTTTTTTTTAATTCGGGAGAAAGATCCGAACCGAACCTTTCAGGATCATATTTTTGTGCAAGAGATACATAGATTCTTTGAATACTTGTTATAGAATCTCCTTCATTAACTCCTAAAATCGAAAAAACATTCACAGAACCATTCTCCAGGCTACTCTTCAATCTTACAAGGCCCATAATTTCCTCTTCTGTCGGCTTATCTTTTTTATCATAGCTGAAATCAGCTATTCCCAGCAGAAAAAGGATCGTGATACCTTCCCAGTATTGTTCAGCTTGAACACCTGATCTGGATATCAGTTTTGGATTTGACAACTCTCCGGAATCTTTTACTATTTCTATCAGCTCCCGTTCATCATCATTTAATATTTTATATAATTTCTCATTCCCCGGCAGTATCTCAGGAGAATTAAAATAGTACTTCCTGCTGATGTTATTAACCGACTCGATCCTTCTGCCGCCACTGTAAATAATTTCCTCGACAGGTATTCTGACTCCTGTTCTCTGATTCTCCGGAGAAGCACCTTCAGTAAACACAATATCTCCTGAAATAATTGAGAAAGATGTAACAGCAATACGTTTGATCCTGTAGAGTATAGCTTCCTTTAATTCATCTTTGGAAATAATATCATTCTGAACAAGAACTGTTCCGATCTGATCATCTGAGCTATGAATAAGGCCGCTTATATTATCATATTGGGAATCTGAAATTTTCCCGGTCAGATTCAGAATAACACCAAGCCTTTCATCGAAGAAGTTACTTTCACAATGGATAAGTTTCCCGTTTATGAAAAACATCCGCTTGCTATTCTTTGAGATGGAAACCTTCAACTCACCTGTCAGCTTATTTAAAAAAATATTCTTAAACTCAAAAGGCAGAGGTGTATCATGAATCAATTTCAAATGATCTCCCGGATATTATCGTATAAAATCCCGGAAATTTTGTCAATTCTTATAAAGCCAGACGGTGTTATATTTTGATCGTCAGTAATTCCACCCCATTATGTAATAACCGATTATATTCATCAGAATAGGTATAGTATAAATGATCCCCAGTATAATCACTTTTGATCTGATGGACTTCCTGCTGACCACAAGTATGGAACCGACGTAAAAATGTAAATATCCGATCAGGAATATAAGCAAGACTCCACCAAAAGAACGGTTCCAGAATGAATATTCCCAGATCAGAAGTCCTCCTTTGTTCAAGAGTACTTCTACAAATACACAAAATACAGAATATCCAATTGCCCAGAACCACCTGTTGGGAATTCCCAGAATTTTATCCTTCGGATCTTCAGAACAGGTATGATACCAGATGATCCCGGATAGCAGGAACATAAACATAATTTCAATATTCCATCCGACCATGGTTCTGAGAGCAGTATCCCCCGGAGCAGTCCAGAAAGCTGATTTCCCTGTTAAAGCAAGCACCCATCCATTCCAGGTCTCATTAAAAAAATCTATTCCGAAAACTGTTAATCCTGCAAAAACCGCATTCCAGTTCCCGCTGGATTTTGCATCTTTTATCTCCTTCACATATATATAGAAGACAATAGCCAGAAGCGGAATTACATACCACTTTAACATTGAAAGATCTCTTAAACCGTCCAGAGCCCGTACAGAAGCTTCAGTCATTTTATTCCTCCGTTTTTAATTTATTACTTTGATCCCTTACAGGATATCTCTTTTATAAAAATCCTGAATATTAAAGTCCTATCAACAACTTTCCCGGGGAATTCCCAACCCAATCTACCGGAATATTTTTCCATGATCACATTTAGTGCATTCTTTTTTGCAACCGCATCATCAATAAACTCTACAACTCCATTGCCTATGATAGAGAGATAGGAAGCACTCCAATTACATGCAGAATCACCTTCTACACTCCTGTGATCTATATCAATTTGAAAAGATACTTTCGGATTCTGTTTAAGAATATCAATCTTTGTCCCTTCACTTGCAGAGTGAAAATAAATATATCCGCCCTCATATCCAAAATTCATTGGAACAATATATGCGAGCCCTTTATTAATAAGGCCCAAACGGCATATATAACCTCTGTTGAGAATATATTCAATTGCTTCCGGATCGGTTATCTTTCTTTCGGACCTTCTCATTTATCAAGCATAAAATATCAGGGAAAATAATTCAAATAGTGGAAAATTTGTAGAGGGATAAAAAAAAAGGGGGCAGATTGCCCCCTTTTCTTAATAAAATATTTATATTATTTTACTTCAATCTGGATCTTCTTTGCCTTGATCTCGTCAGCCTTTCCTATCTTGAGCTCAAGAATACCATCTTTTAACGTGGCTTCGATCTTTTTTGGATTTATATCTTTCGGAATTGTGAAAGATCTGCTGAATGAACCGAAGAAACTTTCAACTCTATGATAGTTTTCTTTTTTGATCTCTGAATCTTCCTTCTTTTCCCCGCTGATACTTAAAATATTCTCTTTCAGGTCTATTTCTATATCATCTTTTTTTAATCCGGGAATTTCAATTTTGAAGACATAACTATCTTTAGTTTCATAAATATCAGTAGAAGGATTCCAATCGGTATACCCTTCAGTACCCTTGATCCCTTCGCTCATCAGATCATTTTCGAATAACCTGTTGATCCTGTCACTTAACCTTACGAGATCTCCGTAAGGTTTCCATTTTAATACAGTCATTTTTACCTCCTTTATCTTCTGTGTTCATATTATAGTGTTAAATTTCGGATTTGTCAACTTTTA
This sequence comes from Candidatus Aminicenantota bacterium, assembly GCA_029938635.1. GTDB lineage: Bacteria > Acidobacteriota > Aminicenantia > UBA2199 > UBA2199 > UBA647. The sequence continues at coordinate 27,744 of JAOZUQ010000015.1, read as the reverse complement.
TAACACATTCACCATCATATATATCTTAGTCTTTCTTTGTAAGATTTGTGGTTTTACCTAATGAAAAATCTTATTTAGTACTTTTTTATTGATTTTCATTCATTCACAATGTATAAATTTCAATAACTGATTCATCAATTTTTTCCGGAGGAAAATATGATCGAAGTAGACAGAGTTAGCAAAAGATTCCGTCTTTCCAGAAAGCAACGCCGTGAAATGGGCGATAATTATTCAGGTGGCAAATTTATCCAATCCGTATCAGATATATCTTTCAAATGTACACCTGGGAAAATATTTACTCTTCTTGGGCCGAACGGAGCCGGCAAGACCACAACCTTAAGAATGCTGGGCACAATACTCACTCAGGATTCAGGCAGAATTAATATTGCCGGATTAGACACACTTAAAGAACCTGACAAAGTCAGGGGGAAGATAGGATTCCTCACCGGCACAACAGGCCTCTATGCAAGGCTTACACCCGAAGAGATGGTGAAATATTATGCAAATCTTTACGGTATATCCGGAAAAAAATATACGGAGAAAAGAGATTCAATATTTAATCTCCTTGAGATCAACAAGTTTAAAGACAGGCGCATAGGGAAACTTTCATCCGGAATGAAACAAAAAGTATCCATTGCAAGGACACTTATACATGACCCGGAAGTTGTGATCTTCGATGAGCCTACAGTAGGGCTTGACGTGATTACTTCACGTAATATCATCAAGCTTATCAGAGACTGCAGGGATGAGGGAAAGACCGTGATCTTCTCCACCCATATCATGGGGGAAGTAAGCATGTTAAGTGATGACCTCGCCATAATGAACAGGGGCAAGATAATTTTCAATGATACTTTCAACAAATTTAAAACCGGAATGACATCTACAACGATTGAAGATGAATTTGTAAGGATCGTAGGAGGTGGAAAATGAAGAACATAATAATTATATTCCTGAAAGAGATGAAAGACATCCTCCGGGACAGAAGGACTTTATTGCTAATGGTCGTAATGCCCCTGGTCCTTTTTCCTCTGATAATAAATATAAGTTCAAAGTTCATGATGAAACTGGAGACCAGCGCAAAAACCAGGATACTCAAAGTCGGAGTCATTCTTAACAGCAATGAAAACAGGATAAGGAGATCCGTCATTTCCAGAGACGACATGACTCTGACAGATGTCAAGGATGAAAATTCAATTGAATCAATGATAAACGGAAAAACTCTCGATTTCTGCATAGTTTTCGATGAACTATTTGACAAAAAAGTGAAAGCACTTCAGCAGGGTGAGATACGGCTCTATTTTAAATCATCAGCTAAGAATGATATATCGAAGAGAAGAGTAGACGAATTGTTGTCAGACTATAAAAATGATCTATTGGAGGAGAGGTTCCGAATATTGGAACTAAGTACTGATGTAGTTAAAGCTTTTATTGTAAATGAGAAAGATATTGTAACAGTTAAGGAAAAATTCGGTGAAAAGGTTGGTGGGTTCATACCCTACCTTTTTGTTATTTTCTGTTTTGTCGGTGCTATGTATCCTGCGATCGACCTTGGTGCCGGGGAAAAGGAGAGAGGGACAATAGAGACTCTGCTGGTCAGTCCGGCGACCCGGTCCCAGATAGTGATCGGGAAATTCGTTGTTGTTGCATTATCGGGAATAATAAGCGCTGTTCTCACTTTTGTGGGGCTTTATGCTTCTATTAAACTTAATAGCGAGATACCCACAGAAATACTCGACCTTATACTCAAAGTAATTGACATAAACTCAATAATTGTAATTATTACACTCATAATCCCGATTAGTGTATTCTTTGCCGGGATATTGCTCTCATTCTCATTTTTTGCAAACTCATTCAAAGAGGCTCAGAGTATTATGACCCCCCTGAACTTTGTGGTTATAATCCCTGCATTTATCGGTACCCTCCCCGGAATGAAACTAACTGCTACAACAGCCATGATCCCGATCCTGAATGTATCACTGGCCTCAAAGGGAATTATTTCAGGAACCATTAACAACGGGCACCTGGCTATTGTTTACATTTCCATGTTCCTGCTGGCAGCTGTCAGCCTTTTCATATGTATAAAATGGTTTGGAAGGGAACAGGTAATATTCAGAGGTTGATGATCAGGCAAAAGCAGAGTGAAAGTAAAAATTGTTTTCTTGTTGAGCTAATTGCAAAAATAGATTTGTCACGAAGTTTAGCGAAATTTTTTCTGACGAGTATAATTGAAAAAAATACCGGAGGCATAGTCACAGTGCTATGTTGAGGATGTTTTTTTTGATTATACAAGTCCAGGGAGAATTGCAGCAAACTGCAGTAGAATGTATTTTTGCAATTAACTCTAATGTGATAAAATTTTCCTGATGAGAGATATGAACGAATTGATCAAAACAGAGAACTTCAAAGTTTTGACTGTATTAACTGCAGGGATTATCTCTCTTTACACTACTATAATTTTTGGTGGAGGCTCTTTAAAATTTGTATTTTTTATCACATTAATTGTAATCACATCTGAATTCATATTCAGATTTTTTTTATCCGGGATTATGCTTCCTTACATCCTCATGTTGTTTTCGCCAATAACCCTGATCTTTTATTCAACTACTCCGGACTTCCGGATAAGGGTCACATCACTTCTGCTACTGGTCTATATTTTCAGTGCTCCCTTTAAACAGAGCAAAATCAAAAAATGGTATTCAGGCTGGAGTAAAAAACCAATATTAATCTGGATAATACCATTAATTATATTCAGTTTGCTCTCTCTCTGGCTGGATCATAAAGGGGTGGAGCTTTCAGGGGATGAGCCCCACTATCTTATGGTTACACAAAGCCTGGTTGAAGATCTGGACCTCTCTCTGAAGAACAATGTAGAGGAACGCACCTATCTCGATTTCATTCCTGCTGAAATACCCGCTCATATGATAATACACAAAGGCAAACACCTCTCATTCCATATGCCGGGCCTCTCATTTTTACTGATTCCTTTCTATATTGTTTTCAATCTTGTAGGAGATATTATCTCTCCCCACTTGTTTTTCAGATTATCAATTTCGGTAATTAATGCATTCTTCCCCTTTGTACTTTTTTATATTATGAGGCTACTCTTCCCCGACAAAAAAATATCCGGTATCTGGCTGCTCTCGATCCTCACCATCCCTTTTCTGTTCCACTCTGTCCATATATTCCCCGAACTACCTGCTGCAACTCTGCTTGCAGGATCTTTTTTATTCTTATACCGTGACGATCCAAAACCCGGGATTGCCGGATTTTTGTTCTCACTGACGATCTGGTTTCATGTAAAGTATTACCCGCCCCTGATGCTGTTTGCAGGATTTGCCGTATGGAAATTGCTAAAGGAAAACTCGAAAAAAGATCTTTTTAAGTTTCTTTTATACCCTGCCCTGAGTTCGATTATACTTCTATTGTTCAGCAAGGCCGTTTACGGAACATTCAACCCGTCAGGAATATTTCCTGCTGAAAATTACTGGTCAACACCGATCCTCCTGAAACTAAAAGTATTCCTTGCATATTTTTTTGATCAGAGGGACGGCCTTATACTCTATGCGCCTTTTCTTTTTCTTTTCCTTTTCGGCCTCAAATTAAAGAATTTATCATGGAAAATACTGGCAGCGATAATTTCTGTTTACACCATATTCCATGCCATAACAACCGTGAGGGGAGCTCATGCACCTGCCGGGAGGCCGCTTGTATTCGTGTTCTGGATAATCCTTCTGTTTATGTTCAATTATTATTTCAATTCGGACAGGAAGTATTTTTTCAGGGTCATGGCCGGATTTAACTTTTTTTTACTTTTCTGGGTTCTGCAATATCCTCAATTCATATATCAACCTGTATTCGCATCGACCATTGAGGGAGGCTCTTCCTTCCTCTCATTCATGGGGAGCAGTGTTTTGGACCTAACAAAGTTCTTCCCATCATTTCTCACTCAAAGCAACATACTCTATTTGCCAAATATTATCTGGATAAGTACTCTCATTATAATTGTGCTGGTTTATTATTCCGGGAACCTGAAAAAAATCCGAATAACTGCCAAAAATACTAAATACATTTCAATAGTTTTATTCATAGCAGCAATTCTTCTGATTTCATTATTTCCACATGTTCACATCTCGGCAAAGGACCGTTTTCGGAAAAATGGAATATCGCTATTTAATTCTTCTTCCAACTTTGTCTGGCTGGAAAATGAAAACAAATTCAGAGTCAAAAGTAACGAAGAGTATACGATCTATTTTGAGGAGAGACAGTGGAAAAAAGAGATCTCGTTCCTGTTTGATATCCCGTCCGATTCTTCACTCAAAGCTGCAAACGGGAAGAGAGTGATATTCAACTCACAAAAGTCTGATGATTTCGTTTTTAATATAAATTTGTCAAAAATGAAAAAATTAAAACTGACGGGAAGAAAGCTGATCCCCATATGGATAAAGACCGTTTCTTCTCATAACGATAGTTTCTTTCATCTCAGAATAGAGGGGAAATAAGCATGAAAAGCGAATATTCTGTCAAGGACATAATAGACAAGAAACTATATCCAAGTGAAAAGTTTCCCAGGTCCCTGTTCCCTGGCCTTGTATCCATCCTTACAGAATTATTCTGGAAAAATGAGAAGGTTAACACCGTGGGAAAAGATAAAAAAGATATCCCCTACTCTGAAGATCTTGAGAAGAAAATCTCTGAGACCGTCAGTTTAGGTGCCCTTTTAAACAAAGATCCGGGAACTCTCGCCCTTATTTACAAAGATCTTATATTTAAGTTCATATTTAAAAGGCATATAAATAAAGATGAGGTGGAAGAGATCGTCCAGGAGATCATCACTAGGTTCCTTCTTAATAAAATAGATGCCATTCGGAGGCGATTCAACTTTGATGACCCGGAATTACCAACATTCACATCCTATTTTATGGTTACAGTTCGTAATATATATATAGACATAATCAGGAAAGAAACAAGGGGCAGGAACCTTGTCGAGAATGATATGGAAATTGAAAAATTAAGTGACAACAGGAAAAGGGATATGCTTAACACACTTATTCTGGAAGAGGAATTTAAAAAATTCAATGCACTTATCAAGCTTTATCATAGAACCGGGCCGAAGCTGAATCTGACATTAAAGATCAAATACAACATTCCGATAGATGACACTGACATCCTCACCTGTTTCCCGGATTGTTCCAGAGATGAAAAAAACCTTTTGATTGAAAACAGAGGGAATTACATTAAGAACAGAAGAAGTATGGAAAAGATCGTGCCGATCTTCAACAAATATGAAGGTAAATCCAACAACCCGGACACTTTGCGGAAGTGGACATCCACAAAACTGGAAGAGATCAAGAGACAGATGAACAATATCCACCCGGAATCACCATATAATAATTCTACAATTTCCGACTTGATAATTCTCTACTATAAGTGGGAGAAGAGGCGGGGAGATTAATATGAAAAATGAGAGAAATTTTTTCAGAAGTGATGGCCATATAAGTGATATTTTCATTGCAATTTGTTCGGACAGATTGAGAGAGGAGAGGGAAAATATGATCCCGGCAGAGATAAGGGTACATCTTGAGGATTGTGAATTCTGCAGGAATTCTGTTCTCGACATCTACAGTGCAACTCTATCATCAGTGGAGAATTCCAGCCCGAAATTAAGTCTGTTCAATGATCCCGAACCTGTAAGAAGATCTTTCTCATATAGATTGTTTCTTCGTACTGCTGCAACATTTCTTGTTCTTACATTTATTACAGGAATATATCTTCTTATGGACAATAATGAACCGGTAAGTATTAAATTAGCAAAGAAAGGTAAAGAGATCGGTATTGTTAACTCAGGCACTAAAACACAAAACAAAAACCTCATCCTTAAGAAAAAATCCGACTCTGATTCCAAAAAAGAAGTTGCAATATCATCACGGAAAGCACCGGATCCATTTAAAGATAACCCCAATCTTGAGTACATGGTTGACAGCCCCCACAGAGGCCGCCTTATAAATATCATTTCCCCGGAATTCAGAATTGTCGAGAAAGGAAAGATAATATTTAAATGGGAAAATCATATTGATAAAGAGCTAAAACTCAAGATCCTGAACAACCTTAATGAAACCCTCTATACATTCAAAGCAAAAGGAAGTAAAGTCGAGTTTATCGGGAATCTCTCCCCTGGACTTTACTATTGGAAACTTGAAGATAAAGATAGCCTCTACCACGTTGGAAAATTCATCATCGAATAATACTGACTAATTTCCGAACAGGATAAAACTGCTCCAATATTTCGGAAATGCGGTATATGGATCCGAAATGAGGGTGAGTTTTGCTTCTCTTAATGAATTTTGGAATGTCTTTCCTTCAAGGATATTCCTGTAAAGTTCCACCATCAGCATAGAGGTTGATCTGTCTTCAACTGTCCATAAAGAGAAAATAATATTTTGAGCACCTGAGAAGAAGAAACCTCTGTTAAGAGCAAGGACTCCTTCACCTTTGACCAGCTTCCCCGCACCACTCTCACAACTGGAAAGGACAAGCAATGAGGTCTTTAATTTGAGATTATATATTTCTTTTGAGAACAATACTCCATCCTCCGCTTCATCTGACTCTATATCTCCTGCAAAGATCAATCCGGATAAAACCTGATTTTCCAGATTGTTAACGGTGTGAGTAGCAATATGGATGAAACCGAACTCCTGCTCTTTTATAGTTTTTTTGAACTTTGATTCTGTGGCATCACCGTAAAAATATCCGAGTGAACCGATCCCTTTTGAATTAAAAATTTCCATTATCGACCTTACCTCTTCTGCTGTTCCCGGCAGGCTCGGGAGTTTTTTTAATACCGGTTCAAAAAGTGCCTTGGTCTTCCATTTGAACACAGGTGCAAAACCAAGGAAATTCCTGTTACCGGGACTCCCCCCATTCGTTCTGGAATTGCGGAGTACTATTGAATAGTGGTATGCAAAAGAGTGCTTTCTAACCATAAAATTCAAATCTGAGAATGATATGGCCTCTTCGGATCCTGACATCAGAGCTTCAAATGGTATCAGGAAAAGTTCGCTGTCGGGAATTATTGTTATCTTTTTTTTATCCGAAATAAATTCACTTATGGGAGCAATAAGTTTTTCATAAAGCATCGGAGATGTCCTGAGAAATTCAGACTCTTCGATTTTCACGATCGATCTGTAGAAATCCCGGATACACTCTTTAAATTCAGGCCCGGCCTTTACTTCTTTTGTTATAAATTTCTCAGTGGATATCAGATATATATTTATAGTATCTTCTGTCATAAAATATTCCAGAATTACTTCATCTTTATCAATCCCATCCTGAATCTGAGGAATATCAGGTATCCAGTTCCGGAATTTAAGATTATAGTATTTGGGATATTTTTGTTCGAGACTTTCAATGAATTTTTGATATCTGTTCCTTGTTTCAAAATAGGAGGTCTCCAGGGCATCTCTTCTTAAAGCGGATACTCTTTTTCCGCTCATATAATCTCTCTCAAGCAGAAGCTCCAGCCTTACGATCTCATTCTTCAGCATACTTTCAGTTTCCAGCAATTCCCCTGGAATGCCTGCAAATTCCTTTGCCTCAGAGTCTGCAATCATTCCCCAGAGTAGTGCTGCTTTACTTCTCTCTGAAAACCGGAAAGCTTCAACCCTGTAAAAATCATCTCCTGTAAGCCTGTACAAATCCATAGAAACCTTCAGAACTTTGCTGTAGATGTCACGTGATATAGATTCAAATCCCGGATCATATTCATCTGGTGTATACTGATTTCTCATTAATTCAACAAGCTCAACAGACTTTAAATATGAGCTGAATGAACATTTAAGATCTTTTATCCTGTCCTTCTTCAGTGAATACCGCATCCTGAACGCTTCACCTTTAAGGCTCAGCACTTTAATAAGATCTTTTTTAAAATAAAGCCTTTCGTTCAGTTCAGGATTATCACAAACGCTCTTAGGGTCAAATCCGGAGATAAGTGAAATTAATGAATCCTGAAGAAACCTCAGGGATTTATCATAATCTCCTTCCATGAAATAAAGTTTTCCCAATTGAAAAAATGTGTCACCTGAGAAAAGATGATTCTCTCCCAGTTTGCCGATCTTGATATTAAGAGAGTCAGTAAGAAACTTCCCGGCATTCCGGAATTCATTTTTCAATATCAGTGCAGTGCCTATATCATGATATGTGTCTGCAACCTCGAGGCTATCCTCACCGAAAAGTTCAGTCCTTATCTTGAGAGCCTTTCTGAAGTTTTCCATTGCCCTTTCAAAATCACCCTCAAGAGTATAAATTATCCCTATATTTTCATAAATTATTCCGGAAAGATGATGAGATCCCCCATAAGTTTCCAGATATACTTTCAAAGACTTTCCAAGTACCCTTTTTGCTTCTGTATAGAATTTTTGTTTCACCCTGTTACTGTCAATAAATTTAAAACTTCTGAAAAATTTCTCATCAATATTCTCAAATCTCCTCAATTTTATCAGCAGGGATTTAAAATAATATGCATCAGCCTCTCTATAATTCCCCATATTTCTATAAACCAGGGCAATACTGTTATAACTTCTTGAAACTTCTTTGTGATACCTGCCGAATGCAGCAATTCTTACTGCAAGAGCCTTCTGATAAAGATCAAGAGCCTTCTCGTAATTCCTGTCCCTTAAATGTTTAAATGCAAGTTTATGATAACTGCTTGCTAGTTCTGAATACCTGTATCCGGAATGGGTAAGAGCAACTTCCAGGCCCATATTCAGATACTTTAGTGCAAGGTCATATTTCCCTTCAAGTCTGTAATTATTACCAAGCCGGATATAATTCTGTATTACTTTTTCCCAATTACCTTTTAAAGAATAATCTTTAACCGCTTTTTTAAGAAAATAGCTGGACATATCATAGGAAGCTTTGTCTGCAAACTTTTCGGCTTCTACTTCTTCAATGCTTTTGGGAGTGTCAGAGAGATCAAGATTTATTTCAGGCTTTTGCACACATCCTGCAAAAAGAGCAAACAGTAGCAGTAAGAATAATATATTCCCTTTTTTTTTTGACATGTGCTTATTATTGTATAAAATTATAACTTATTTGAAAATAATTTATAGTTCCGTTTTTCTTTTGAATATCGTAATAATGATTATGGAGATCACATGTTTACAAAAACCTTCAGGATTCTTATCCTTATACTATTATTTATCGCTCTGCTGACCGCAACAAGCTTTGCGGGAGAAAGGGTTATTATCCCGGGGAATTCAACTATCCTTTCCCGTTATCTTAATTTTTACTACAACCTCCCTTCTAAAGATTTCATTTACCATCTTAATGATATGTTGATTTATTCCGAAGCACCGACCAACAAATTATTCAAAAAAGGCATCAGGAATAAATTGTTCAAAATTGTTGAAATGGAAAACAAGATCGAAAAACTTATAAAGACCAGATTCAAATATGAAAAAAATATGTTCACGATCAATCTCTCCAGCAGTAAAGGATTTCGTGACGCATCTAAACTGCTTAATTATCTTGGCCTTTTTCTGGAGAAAAAAAATTCAGGAATGTATGCAATAGAAGAGGATGACTCTACAGGAATTGTAGATTATTACAGATTTGTAAACCTTAGAGTAAAAAGTCTTGAGAAGTTGATCAACCGTACCAACCGGCTTTTTTACAATCATATTAATTCAGAAATGGAAATCCCCTTCACTTTCAAATTTTTAAGCAGTTGCACAGGTCTTGATGTGAATAGTGAGAATTTTATCGAACTTATGACTGTGAACAAACAATTTTCCATTCTGATGGGCATTCTTTACAGACTCTCTGAAAGTGATATAAAATATATTTCAGAGCTTGTCCCGAAAGGTAATGCATGGAGAACGATCTATTCAGACAAACAATTTCTCATGGGTATCTTCAATCTTTCAACAGCATTGAGAACAAATAGCGGTAAACTTTTACTTCCTGGAGGTGAAAAATGGACAAGTTTCTGGTCATCTCTTGCAGGAGTACAATATTCAAATTCAGACATATCGTTTCTTAAAAGTATAGCTACTAAGGACAGAGGCAAATTAAACTACCTTTATTCACTTTCATTTTTTATTCCGGAATCAAGATTAAAGCCAATACTTTTTAATATGGATATTTCAAAAATGAAAAAGGTCTACGATTTGATTTTGTTGGCTGAAAATGAAGCCCTTGCTGATAACAGATTTGCAAGATTAAGGAACCCTGGATTCTTCAGAATCATGTATGCACTCGATGTAGAGAATGGAGAAGTCACATTTCCCGGTGATATGAATAACTGGATCAAAATGCTTGGTGGTACAAATACTCTCGAGATCGAAAAAGAAACACCTGCACAAAATGACCTTTACTTCATGTTTATTCAGGAATTAATGCAAAAGGGGAAAATTAAAGGACAGAAATCTCCAATTTCAAAGTTTATTTCTATTTACTCAAAATTTCAGGGCAGGCCTGAATTAATTAGTGAAGAAACACTGAAACTTTTTTATGAAGGATACGACAAATACAATATTCTCAATGATTATATTGAGAAAATTAACATTATCGACAAAGAAACAGTAATGAAACTCTTTGACTGGGTCAAGAGTATCGAAAAATTGAACAAAAAGGACCGGGCAATCTTTACAGCTATTTATCAATCCCTTTTTGAAATACTGTCTTTTTCATCAAAATATCACCCTAACGGATATAATTTTGATCTGCTTGTCACAGATTTAATAAATATACCACTCGATAAAAACAAATTTATAGACAATCTCTTCAAATATCTCAATAAGAACATGAAAATTCCCCTCAGAAAAAATTATATTGACAGCAGGTTCTGTGAATATATATTAAATGGTATTGAAAATGAATTTGTAGAACTTTACAAATCCGATTATGAATTAATGAACAAGAATATTTTGAGAGAATCCCTGAACCGAATTATAACTTCACAGGAAGTAATACATCTCTCAACCGTTTTTGAGTTCAATGATCTGTTCAACAGGTTACCATCCTCCGATAAAGCAGCAAAAAAATCGAGATATAATAAAATTGTTGAATTGTTCCAGAGCCTCTCCCATCCTGAAATAAGTGAAGAAGCCCCGAAATTTATCAGGATGAGGGTAATGTCCTATAAAAAATCTGAACTTAACAAGGACCTTAGAAAATTGGAGTCTCTCACCTCCGGTGATAGCTCAATTGTTGAAATAAATAAACTGGTCAATAAATTCCGTAACAAATACCTCTTTCCTCATCTCAAAAATTATCTTTTAACAATTGCATATGCACTAAACGCAAAAACAGACCGATTAAAGATTTTTATTAATCCCAACCTTGTAAAGCTGCATGATTTTGAAGATTCTGGAAAAAACACTCCCTGGAATTACTCAGGTAAACCAGACTCCATCCTTTCAGCAAAAGCTATACCCGGATTCAGATTGAAAGGAGGATTGTCGAGGCTTAATATCGTTTTTTCTTCAGTCTGGAGAGACCAGATGCTTGCTGGAAATATAATCTTTGACACAGAATTAATCGAATCCGTATTTTGTAATATACTCAATCTCTATCCTTATGCAAAGTTAAAATATTTTCCAAAGTATGCTTCGCTGCTGATCAATTACGGAGTTGAATTAATAGACAACAGGAAAAACAATCCTTCAATAAAAACAAAACTTAAAACTGAAACTGGAAAATTCCTTTCCGGGAATACATATAGAAATGTTATTAACTATCTTGACGGGAAAGCGAAAAAACCCCTCCTGTTTTATGATCAATATTACAAACTGGGAAAAGCTTTTCTTAAGTACGAAAAAATTCTTGATGAATTTTATTCAAAAGATGATTTGAAGAAATATTTCAACTTCCCGTTGAAAGCTGAGCTGGAGAACGAGAAGAAATGGTTCGGAAATATTTACTTTAAAACTTTTGGATCACTAAAACCGAAATGGAGAGAATTCTTCCCTCCGGATACTGGAAATCTGTTCAGGTCTGGTACACTTAATGGAGAAGCATTCCGCGAATTTAAAATGAAATTGTCATACCTTTCGGAAAAGAAAAAATATCCGCCTCTTCTACATGGCCACTTCCTCTTCAACTACCTGATCACAACTTTTCCAAGATACTATCAGCAAAATTATGATAAAGATTACTATACAACATATTTTATTTTTAATATTTTGAATAATGCAAACTTAAGTAAGATAATTAAGAGATACCAGAAAAAAGGATATGTGAGGTTAAGATGAAAATATTTAGTTATTTACTGATATTGTTACTCATTCTACCCGCTTTCAGCCAGGAAGATATGAAAGTGGAAAATCCTGAAATGAAATTTGTTTCACCGGAGAACAATGAAGTATGGGTTGGGAAGAAGAATATTAAGATCAAAGTAACCGGAATAGAGTTGAAAGAGATACAATCCATTGAATTATTCCTTGATGGAAAATTCCTGAAAGAGTTCAACAATCCACCTTTCACAATAAAGTATGATTTTGGCAACTCACCCAAGAACCGGGTCCTGAAAGCTATCCTGAGAGACCACGAGGGTGTATTACTGAGGGAGGAGATATCTTCCTACAAATTTGATGATGTCCAAAGTGTCAATGTTATCGAAATGGCAATACCAATTGCTGTTATAGACAGACATGGAGATTATGTCAGGGGGCTGAAAAAAGAAAATTTTGAATTGTTTGAAGATGGCAAGCCTATAGAAATATCTTATCTGAATCTTATCAATCGGCAAAAGGGTGATTTCTATCTGATCCTTCTGATTGATATCAGTTCATCAATGAAAGATAAAATGGATTATATTAAGGATGCGGCCAAAATGTTCCTTGAGGACCTGATGAGGAAATCTGATAAAGCGATAGTGATCTTTTTTAATCATGAAGTTATAGAGGATACCGATTTTTCAAATGATATAAACGAACTGGTCAATTCAATCTCTCTTGCCTTCCCTTTCGGGGCCACTTCATTATACGATGCGATAGCTCATTGTATAAACCTTGTTAAAGGTGTCAGCGGAAGAAATATTATCGTAGTATTTTCTGATGGGGAAGATAATAGTTCATTCATTGACCCTTATACTCTGATGAAAAAGGCAGAAAAATCAAACACTGAAATATATTCTATCGGTAAGCGGACATACTCTCTCTCTTCTGATTCTCAATATAAGACACTCCTTGAAAAGATCTCAAGATCTTCAGGAGGTATACCTTTTTTCTTCGATCATGTAAGCGAAGTGAAAAAAGTATATAAAAAGATCAGAAAGGACATTCAGGCAAAATATCTTCTTTATTTTACACCGAAAAAGAAAGGACTTATAAAAACTTTCAGAAAAATCAAAGTAAAATTAAAGAATACAAAAAGACATAAGATCAGGACAGTAAAAGGTTATTACTATTAAGGAGAAACGATGAAAAAACAATTTGTAATTCTGATAGTACTCGGTTTGATACTTTTCACAAGTGCAGGCACCCAGACAGAAGAGAAAAAAATAAAAGAAGAAGTTTCAGTACTGAACATTGAGATTCCGGTAAGGGTTTTTTACAAAAACAAACCTGTGAACGGACTCACCAAGAATGACTTTTCCCTAATCGTTAATGGGAAAGAAAGAGATATTGTTCATTTTAATATTATTAAAAAACAGATTGAAACCCAGGAAATGGTGCTGGAGAAAGAAAAAGAATTTCCCCCAAGATATTTTGTTCTTGCTGTCAATATTACAAAGTTTGATGTAGTTGTGAAAAATGGGATAGAACAGATAATTGACCGGATGCTGAGAAAGAATGATGCAATGCTGATATTTATTAATGATAAGAGCCTTACAATAAAGAATTTACAGGATAAATTTGCCGCTAAGAAAAAAATATTTAATCTTATAGTTAAGGAAAGCATTCTGGCAAGAAACAAAATGCTGCTCTATTTCAAACAGTTGGAAAATGAGATTAATCTTGCTAAATTCAAAATCATGCTTAGACAAACTGTCGGGAGAAAGGTCCAGACAAACCTTAAACAAGATGTTTATGCTGTCTCCACTTTTCTCAGAAAATATCTTATAATATGGAAAGATTACAAAAATAAATACCTTATCCCGAATGTAAAGACCTATCTCCTCTTTTCAAAACATCTTCAGAAAATACCTGTAGAAAAATGGGTTATCAGTATATATCAACAGGAATTGTTTCCAAAGATAGTTATGAAAGGGGAAATAATGAGGATGATCCAATCCCTGATTTACAAGTGGCAGTCAAGCACTGATGCGGAAGTAGTCAATTTTTCAAGAATAGTATCCAAACAGGTGAGCGAAATAAGGAAGGCACTGAGCATATCAGATGGATTTCCGACTGACGAAATAACTAAAATCTTCACCAAAGTTGGTGCCACTTTTCATTCAATTTTTGTTAATACACTGCTAGCTTCATTCAGCAAAGACATGGAATACAAAAGGATATCAACTGATATGGAAAACAATCTCAGAAGCCTGACAGAAAAAACAGGGGGAGAACTGGTCACTTCAAAAAATTTCGAAATCGCAATCGATAAGATCGTCAAGAAACAGGACATCTACTATGTACTTACATATGTACCGAAAGAGGGAGAAAAAATAGAAAAATTAAAAATAAAGGTTCATAAAAAAAAGCACAAACCTATATATGATGATAATGTCAGAACTGAATTCACAAAAAAACCAGCCAGAGGAATTCTGATTAACACCGATAAGGAAATTAAAATAAATGGGATCAAATTTGAAAAGAAGCAACTTACATTTAAAGTATCAGAATTTTCACAGCAGAAAATAGCCGGAGGGATTCTGGGTTCTATTAATGTCAGAATACAGATCAATAATATGCAGGACAATCCTGTATTCGATAAAAATATTAATTTTAATTCCAAAAATACCGAAACAAATATTTCTCTTAATTTCAAATGGCTGACCAAAGGGAGATATGAGATCGTTATAGAAACAAAAGACAACTATACAAATAAAATGGCTTCAGATTTTATTCAGATCAAAGTAGAATAATTAAAGGTCTTTACGGAGGCCTCAACGATTTTTTATCTTTTTAATATTTTCTGAGTGTCAATGTTGTAGAAACCTTTTAAAAGCTCATACAGTTCTGGATTTTTTTTTACCATAACATCAGGCCTTTCAAAAAAGGACTCTGTTGCCACTGCAAAGAATTCAGCCTCATTAAAACCTGCATAAGGACGGAGGAAAGATTTCCCGTTATTCACTTTCGCTCTTTCTTCTTCCATTATATTTATCCACTCCTCTGTTCTTTCTCTATTTGCTCCAATTGCCGGAACACCGCTTAATAGAGGATTTTCAAAATCAAAATAGTGGGCAATCTCGTGTATCAGAGAGTTGTAGCCATCTTCAGGGTCCATGAAACTTTGCTCAAGAATTTCTTTGGTAACAAGGAGAGGCCTTCTCTCCCCTGCCATACCCGCAATCTGACCCTTGTGAAGGTTATATTCAGGATCAAATGTTTCACCGGGATATACTACCACTCCATCAGTGAAAGGGGGTTCCCACTCCTGCCTGCCGTGAAGAATTGTTGCAACACCTGCTGCAACAAGGACCTTTGTCCTGAGGTCCGTTTCCTCTCCCCTTATACCTCTGATACTGTGTTCATTTAAAAATATATTAATATCCTTTTCAAACTTCTGTTTTCCGTTATCATCAAGAAAATTATAAAATTTTGAATATTCACTGATTATTTCCCTGAATTCTAAAGAGAATTGTCTTTTTACCAGCCGGAATCTTCGGATCTCCTTCCTGAATGCTAATGGGATATAGATAATCGGAACCAGAATTGATATAACTGTCACCGTTCTGTCAGATGAGTAAATGGAGATAAATACCCCTGTTAAAGATATAAGAACGAAATATATAAGTTTAAAAATTACCTCATTTTTGTATACTACTTTCATGATATTTCCGGATTTCCTTTTTTTAAAAAATCATCATCGAATATTGTCTCAAGTTCTTCAGGCATTTCCGGCCTCCTCCGGCTGTTAATGGAGGTCCCGAATACCTTTCCGCTTAATACAAGTTTATTTTCGGGGATCAGATAAATACTCTGAATAAAAACGATACGAAGAGGAGATATTTTTTCCATTACCGTATCGATCCTGAACATATCCCCGCTGATAAGTGGTGATTTATAATCAAGTTCAACTCTGATAACCGTCAGCATGATACCCTTTTCGGTTAATCCGGCAAAGTCCAGCCCTATGTTTTTCAACAGAAGGTGCCTCGCATGTTCCAGATAATTCTGATACACCGAATTATTGACAACACCCTGCATATCACACTCATAATCTCTGACAATAAATTCAGAACTGTGTTCGATCTTTTTCATATATTCCTCTCTGATCTTTCAGCATCTATATATAACAGAATTATATATCTTATGTACACAAAACAATTATATTAACAGAATTTTCACATAACATTAATTTGGAATTGACCTGTTTTTATTTTATCATGTTTTAATCAGGAGAGCTGTTTGAAAAAAAAGATATTATTCATCTGCACACATAATTCAGCGAGGAGTCAGATGGCGGAAGGGCTTGTCAACGGCCTCTTCAAAAACAGATTTGAGGCCTTCAGCGCCGGAACTGAAAAAACATTTGTTAAACCTCATGCGATAGAAGCTTTGAAGGGTATAAATATTGATATATCAGACGCAAGATCCAAGCTCACAACTGAATTCAGAAACACGGAATTCGACATAGTCGTAACTATCTGTGACAACGCCAGAGAAACATGTCCGTTCTTTCCGGGGACAAAAGAGCTCGTTCATAAAAGTTTTCGGGATCCTTCAGAAATACAGGGAAATGAAAAGGAAAAACTTGAAGCGTTCATAAGTTCCAGAGATGAAATATTGTTTTGGCTGAAAGAATTCCTTCCCTCTACTCTTTAGGGAGGCGTGGGGGCAAGGTGAATTCGCCTTGGCGAAGAGAAGGCAGCCTGGGCTGGATCAGGAAGTTGCATTTGAGATAAAGAATAATGATAAAAGTTGAAATATTATTTTTTTTTTTTAATACTATAGTATATGGATACTTCATCAATTTTTGTTGGTGTAACATTTTTGCTTCTATTTGTAATAGTTCTGATCATGTTTAAATTGAACAGAGAGAGAGCGAAAAGTGATAATGAATTAGATGAAGCTTACAAAATGATGGAGAAGCTTTCAAAATTTGATCCCATCACCCAGCTATGTAATAAAAATTCAATGACAGACCGAATTGAGATCGAAATGATGAGAATGGGAAGGACATGGCGCCCCTTTTGTCTGGTTATGATAAATGTTGATAATTTCAGACAGATCAATGATGAATTCGGCAGAGACTGCGGCAATAAGATCCTTGAAAGCCTTGGAATTATACTTGTTAAAACTCTCAGAAAACAGGACGCCGCATCAAGGTGGGAAGGAGAGGAGTTACTATTGCTGCTGCCTGAGACCTCCCTGGAAGGGGGATATATAATTGCCGAAAAGATAAGGAAAACCGTTGAAGAAACAGCGGTAACTTATGGTGATATAACCATGAACTTTACCATTACACTTGGTGTCGATGTTTACAGCAAACTCGGACCGGCAAATCATAGTATAAGGAAAGCATCAGCAGCATTATATGAAGGGATTAAGAGAGGGAGAAATATCGTTGTGAAATCCGATGATCCGAATCTTGATTTCTCAAAATATACAGAACCTGATTAAATAGCCTGCCCCGATTACTCTATGTAACTTTAATTATTTTTCCTTAACTTTATAACCTTCGGGATAGGAATACTTGCCGGGATCAGATTTAACTGCTGAAAGTTCGATCACTTCGGTATAGAAAGTGAATTTTGGTATCTCATCAGCCCCTGCCTTTTTTTTCTTTTTAAGAAACCCTTTCAGCCCTTTCTTCCTTTTTTCACCTGTAACTGATGAATAATATTCTCCATCTATTACTACCGGATAGCCTTTGATCTTGCTTATCTCTTTTCTGAATTTTTTAGCTTTCTCTGAACTCTGTGTACTTGAAGATCTGCTCAGGCTTGTAAAAATCCTCAGCCATGATCCGCCCAGCACATCATCCCTTTTCATATCTGTATCAAGTCCAAGTTTTTTCATATAGTTTTTGAAGAATAGAGATTCGATCTTCTGAGATGAATTTATTTTTCCCGTAACCAATGTAGCCCATACATTTGAAATAAGCTTGCTGGAACCTTTTGATTCATCATTGTTGCTTTCCCACTCAACTATCCATGAAACTGAATATTCAATTGTCGGGAACCCGTTTATTACTTTCTTCTTCCCTGTGACAACAACTTTAAACTCATTTTTCGTGATCGTAATATCCGACTCTCTCTCCTCACTCTCTTCAGTGTCTCCCTCTTCACTCTCACTTCCATCATCACCGGTAAGTTTTACAATATCTTTTACTACTACTTTTTTCTTTTTATGATTTATTGTTGCTATTCTTAACTCATTAAGATCTATAATCTTCGAAAATTCTCCACTCTTAAAAAAAACTTTGGCTGCAAGTTTGCTGAGAAAACCTTTACCCTTGAAATTATCATTCGAGTCAGTCCTCTTTATCAACGGACTGATGATCTCTGTCCGTTCGGTTTTGAATGTTCCGTATTTAGCAAAAGAAACCTCTGATTTGGATTTTTTAATAACATCAGATTGCAAAAACATTGAGAACAGTATTGTAATAAAAATCATTAGTTTTAATTTTTTCATTTTTTCTCCTCCGGAGTTCATATTCAACCTTTATGGTTAAATTATAACAATTCTATACCACAAATTGAAAATAAAATATATGATCAATTAGATTTGAAATATTATTTTTATACCTTTAAAATAGGATGAAACAAAATTTTGGAGGCTTAAATGAAATTCAGAAGAAATCCGGTCCAATCATTTATAAGAAACGTTGTCAGATGGGGAATAGCGATCCCAATGTGGTATTTTATAGTGTGGCCGATATTCAGAAGAGCTGCAGGTAATCTCGAAGCTGCTCTTAACAATCCGCCGGATCCGGGACAGGTAGCACTCGGCGTTGTTCTTACGCTTTTTATACTCTGGTTCTCTAATACAATTGCAAAGATGTTCCAGATTCTTCCCGAGTGGGAACGCCTGGTTCTCCTGAGACTGGGAAAATCTGTCGGAACACGGGGACCCGGATTTTTCATTATTCCCCCTTTCATATATTCAATAGCCAGAATAATAGATATAAGAATAACCACTTATGAAGTGAAAGCAACACGGACATTGACCAAAGATAATGTCCCAATCGATGTTGTCGCAGCAGTGGAACTCGAGATAGAAAATCCGGAAAAAGCTGCAATAGCAGTCAGAGATTATTGGAAAACTACTGAATGGGCTTCGATGGAGGCGTTAAAAAGTGCAATCGGGAAGAATGACCTCAGGCCTCTCTTAAGTGATACGGAGAGCATAGCTGCCAGCGTTAAACTGGCTATAGATGCAGATGCAATGGATTTCGGAGTAAATGTAAGAGCCGTCAGGATCACCGATATTGCCGCCCCAAATTCACTTATTGAAGAACTTGCAGTTATAGCAAGAGCTGAGAGAAGTTCACAGGCAAAACAAATCCAGGCTGAGGCAGAGAAAGCTGTTGCCTCACAATTGGCAGAAGCAACCCGCACACTCTCAACACAAAAGGGGGCTATGGAATTGAGACAAATACAGGCACTATTGGAAATTTCAAAAGAAGAAAGCTCAACTATTATCATATATCCTATGGACAGCTTCCAGGGAGAGAGAATTGCTGCAGCTACAGCAGGAACAAGGGGTGCCTCTCTTAAAAAAGAAAGGTCGTAAAACTAACAAGCTGATCTTAAAAATCTCCTGTTTATTTAATTGGTTGAGAATTTCAGGTTTAAGGAAACCTTTTTAACTGAATTAACGTCTTATTAACAGAGCCTGGTATTTAATAGATTGAGCTAAGGTTCATTCTTAAGGAGAATCAAGATGGACTTTATAACAAATATAACAATGAACCTGATGCCGATAGTTCAGGACCCTTCCTTTAAAAAAGGGTGCTATGGCTTTGCAATAATAGCAATGATCATTCTGGTCTTTCTAACGATCAGAATGGTAATAAAGAGAAGAAAGGAAAAAGATGGCAGGATAATTTCGGACAGAAACAGCACAGGAATAACATTTATTTCAATTCTCTTCTTTATTTCCTTATCAGTGGGAATACTGGCCGATATAACTGAATGGAATGAACCGGGCAAGATAACGGTTCTTGATAGTGGTAAAGTCATTTCCACTCCGAAACCATATTTTGCTCTCGGTAAAAAGAAGACTGCCGTTTATGACCATATAAAAGAGATAAAATCTACAGATGTTGACGACTCTCCTCAACCGGTGGATATGAAGTTCAATGATTCGGGAATTGCACAAGCTGATTATAAATTTAACCTGAAACTGCCGGAAGATCCGGTAAACATAATTGCAATTCATGAAAAATTCGGTAGTCAGGAGAAACTGATAAATGAAGGAGCAAAACCTCTTATTAAAGAAGCAATAAAGATCGGAGCTATGCTGCTCTGTTCAGAAGAATCTTCTGATATGAAGGAGAAAAAACTGGCGGTATTTGTAAATGATCAATTGAAGAAAGGTTTATACCTGATCGAGAAAGGGAAAATCCTGAAGGATAAGGATGGGAATCTTATAAGGAAAAAGCATTATTTTTCAGAATTTAAGGTCAGGTTTGAAAAGTTCAAACTTGAGAATTTCAATAAAGAAGATATCGTAATGAAGATTGAAATCGAGAAAGAGAAAATTACAAAAGAATTAGAGAAGATCAATCTGTTGAAACTTAAAGAGATTCCTTTCATTAATGATCTTGAAATATTAATTGAACATAAGATCATGCATGAAAAAAGTATATCAAAAGAGCAGAAAGAATTAATAATTTCCTCATTAAAAAGTGCAAAGAAGATGATACTTAAGCTGAGAGAGAGAAAGCCTGACAGCAAGGAAAGGAAAAAAAATTCAGATATCTTATAATAATCCGGATTCTTTAAGATCTTCAATAACAAGGTCTACCTGAGAATAATCAACCAGATCTTCCATTTTTGCTTTGGTCATCTTTAAGATCATACGCTCAAAAAAATTAAGTTTTGTTATGTTGATCCTTCCCGGAAATTTTCTGTATCCCAAAAGATTCTTCCGGATCTCTTCAGGAATAAGTTCAAAAGATTGTTTACTAGCTTCATTATCCTCTGGAATAAGACCCACAACAAAAAGATATACTTTTCTCCTTTTCAGGATTTGTTTATTCTTCTTAATAAAATCCACTATCATTATCCTTCCCATGTAAGTACAACTTCCGAGAATTATAAGATTATAATCCTTCAAATTTCCTGAGAAATTTTTCGCATCCGAGATAACACAATCCCCCTGGATCCTTTCAGCTAACTCTTTTATATATTCTTTAGTAGAGCCATACTTGGAACGGAACAATATAAGTTTCCTTTTCACCTTTCTCTCCATCTCAAAACAAATTCTACTTATTTAGATATTCTGAATGATCAGAATGCTGACCATTCAAATATATTAAAAGTTTAGAGCCTGAAACCGATACCAAATCCGGTATGAATTCCACCGAGTTTTATACTTACATCATTAATTTTGTCTGATGCTCCCATATAGCCGAGATTGAATGATGCAAAAAAAGTATCCGAAAAGTTATAAACAAGGCTGCTACCCAGATATATTCCAAATTTTGTGCCTTCAACAATTTCACCGAATGCCTCTTCTTCATAGTCAAAATTCGCTCCACCAGCTTCCACTCTGAATTGAAGCTTGTCTGAAAGATCACCCTCATAACCTGCAGCCATCTGACAGATCTTCTGTTTTGATTTGCTCTCTTCATTAAGCACTGGTGTTTCTCCCGTAATATTGAAAAGTCCACAACCGAAAAATGCATAAATATGATCCCCGAACTTGTAAGCAGCTTTAACCCTTGGATATATAACAGAGGAGCTGTATATATCTTTAAAATCACTATCCGAAGGAAGCATAATCGCACCCTGAACTTCAAAGAACAGCTTCTTATCATTTCCACCTGCATTCAATACGACAGAAAAAATCAGTACCAGGCTTAATAAAATAATTCCACGATTTCTCATTAACTACTCCTTCTTAAAAGTTCAAGTTTGATCCGTTTAATAATTAACTTAAAAAAATTTTACTCCGTTTAATATATTTAAACAATAATAATTAGTAATTTTTCTATTTTTTTTTGCTTTAAATTCTTTACAGGATTTAAATAGTTATTTTTTTCACTTTATTGAAAATTATGGTTTAAGAAGAGAGAATATACAATTGGATAAAGATAACAAACTCGGAGGAACAATAATGAGAGAAGATATTAAGATCACCAGGGATCAGAATGGGGTCCCGCATATTGAAGCAGAAGACCTTAACGGGTTGTATATGGGACAGGGATATGTCCACGCGAGGGACAGAGGGCTTCAAATGCTTCTTATGCGTATACTCGGAAAAGGGAGAGCTTCTGAACTTCTTGATTCAGGAGATGATACCTTAAGTATTGATATCTTCTTCAGAAGGATGAATTGGAGGGGAAATACTGAAACTGAATTGGAAAAACTTTCACCGGAGATCACAGGTTATCTTGAATCATATTGTAAGGGTGTGAATACTGCTCTTAGAGAAAAATATCCCTGGGAATTCAAACTTCTTAAATATACTCCTGAGCCCTGGGTTCCAGATGATTCAATAATGATTACAAGAATGATCGGATACCTCACACTGGCACAATCCCAGGCGGAAATTGAGAGATTGTTTGTTGAGATGGTACAGGCGGGAATAACTGAACAAAAACTTATCGAATTGTTCCCAGGAATACTCGGCGGCCTTGACCTTGAATTATTAAAAAAAGTTGAACTTGGCGAAAGGATTGTTGCTCCTTCTGTTCTCTGGAATACTGCTGTCCCCCGCATGATGGCATCAAACAACTGGGTTATCTCAGGCAGCCGAACTTCTTCCGGTAAACCTATTTTGGCAAATGATCCCCATCTTGAAGTGAACAGACTACCTAACATATGGAGTGAAATTGTTATGAGATCGGGTAAAAAATATATTATGGGCGGGACCATGCCGGGTTTCCCGGGTGTTCTTACAGGACGTACTGACAGAATTGCCTGGGGAGTTACATATTCCTTCAGCGATGCAGTTGATTCGTGGATCGAAAGATGCAGGGATGGGAAATACTATAGGGAAGAAGGCGATGAATGGATTGGATTCAAAGAGAGAACTGAAATAATTAAGAGGAAGAAAAAAGAAAATTTTGAAATAACCTTCTATGAAAATGAACATGGTATCCTTGATGGTGACCCTTATAAAGAAAATTATTATCTCTCTACAAAGTGGGCTGCAGCCGATTCAGGCGCAATATCAACTACAGAATTACTTTCGATCTGGCATGCAGATTCAGTTGAAGAAGGTATGAAAAAATTCAGCATGTTGGAGACAGGATGGGATTTTGTCCTGGCAGACACAAAAGGTGATATCGGTTTTCAGATGTCGGGACTTGTCCCTAAAAGAGCGAAAGGGATAAGTGGATTTATACCACTTCCCGGTTGGGAAAAAAATAGTGACTGGCAGGGATTTATAGATTCTGATGATCTCCCGAGATCATTGAATCCTGCTACCGGATATTTTGCTACTGCGAATCATGACCTTAACAATTATGGGAAAGCTGCTCCTATAAATATGCCTATGGGGTCATACAGGGCAGACCGGATTAATAAACTGCTGGAAAATAATTCCAGGGCAACCATAGAGAACATGTACTCAATGCAATCTGATATTTATTCTATTCAGGCAGAACTATTCATGAATATTCTCAGGCCGTTACTTCCTGATTCAGAGAACGGGAAAACTCTGGGAGAGTGGGACCTGAATTATAACCTGGATTCAGATGGTGCTTTTCTATTCGAAAAATTTTATAAAGAACTGATGCTTGAAGTATTCGGAAGAAATGGCCTTGGAGAAGATGTGTTCAGGTTCCTGAATAAAGAGACAGGAATATATATAGATTTTTACCAAAACTTTGACATGATCCTCCTTTCTGAAAACTCCGAGTGGTTCAATGGATTATCAAGAGAAGAATTGTACAAAAAGATCTCAAAGGATGCATTAGATTGTAAATCAAAATCCTGGGGAAGTATTCAGAACTTCCGGATGGCCCACCTGATATTCGGAAACAAACTTCCGTTCTTCATGGGATTCGACAAGGGACCGATAAGAATTGCAGGAGGAAGAGCTACTATTCAGCAGGGACAGATTTACCGCAGTGGTGGGAGAGTAACAACCTTCATGCCTTCCTACAGAACAGTTTCAGATCTCAGCAATGATGATTTTTTCTCAAATCTTGCAGGAGGCCCGAGTGACAGAAGATTTTCAAAATGGTATATTTCAGACCTGAAAAATTGGCTGGATAATAAATTTAAAAAACTCTCAAAGGATCCAAAAGATAAAATTGAGAAGTTCTGAACATCTACCCTCACTTTAATCCAGCCCAGGCTGCCTTCTCTTCGCTAAAGCGAATTCACCTTGTCTCCCAGAGGGAGAGAATACTATTTTAACTTCCCCCTCTCCTCATGGGAGAGGGGCCGGGGGTGAGGGAAACAGATCAGAAAGCAGAGATTATTTAGTTTCCTCTTCATTTTCATCTCCATGCATTTTTGCAGAAGCTTTATTCATTTCATCTAAGGCTGCTTTTACTTCAGGATCACTGACATTAGCAGTTATTTTACTGAACACTTTGAATAATTTTTTTGTTATCTCTTCCATTTTAAGGGTCAAAGGTTTGAGCGTCTCAGGGTGAGTTTTCTCATCTCTCAGCTCAGGGTACTTTTTCATTATTTTCTTTAATCTTAGAGCAAAACCATTTATTGCCTTTGTATACTCAGTCAGAGCTGCCGCAATAGCCGGAGAAGTTTCAGCTTTTTCCAGCCCTCCAACAAATTTTTCAAGAGAAAAGAGCATCTCTTTTAAAACAGGTTCTGCATCCTTGTAGTCTTTAGCAAACATTGTCGATCCAAAAACGAAAGACAAAGCGATCAATAATACAAAAATTTTTCTTCTCATACATCACCTCTATTTTGTTTTTTTTTAACATTATACAACAGCTTCTATCCTTTTTTCAAAACAATCCTGATATCCATTCAAATTGACTTTAAATTTCGTGTAATTTATGATGCCTGCATAAGTAAATTTAAATGTCACAAAATCGGGACTTTTATTTAGCATTTACAATGGAATAATTATTGCTTAAAGTAGATCATACAGCACAGGAGGATAAAATGAGGGCAAAAAAAAATTATTTTAATCTAAAAAGAGGACATTTCATCTTTTCACTAACAGTACTAATGAGTGCCTTATTCATTCTTTCCGGATGTTTAAGCTTCCCCGGGGGAGGGTATAGGGAACCTGATTCATCAGGGGGAATGTCTAACAGAGTACATAACGGTAGTGTTTATTATTTAGACAACACATCTTTGTTCAGAAGAGGAAATTTCTCAATAAAGAATGAAAGAGGACAGGTAATTTTCAGAGCCCGGGGGAGTTTTTTCTCAAGAGGAACAAGAGTAACACTTGTCGGCCGCAGCGGAGCTGAACTATTCACAATTACAAAAAGAAGGTCCGGATATAAATCTCAATATAAGATCTACAGTCACGGTCGTCTGGTTGCAAGAGTTTATAAAAGAAGATCTTCACGATATGACAAATTCGTTGTGAACTCAAGGAAGGGTAGAGATTATACTGTTCGTGGAGACTTTATGAGCAGGCTATATGCATTCTATTATAGAAATCACCAGGTGGCTCAGGTAACAAAAAGCAGAAGATCTTTTTCGGATAAATACAGAATAGAAATTTCACCTCAGCAGAACAACCTCTTAATACTCGCGACAACAGTGATAATTGACATGGAGAATAGTTACCGAAGGAGGTAGATCTGATCAGTCATCCTGCAGCTTAACCTTTCAATTATAGGTGATTGTCACATATTCAGGACTTTTCCTACCGAAATTTGATGGAAATTATATTGCTAAGTACATTATGGTAATTTAACAGACAAATGGAGGATGAAATGAAGAACAATAAGAAATATTTCAAAGAAAGAAGTTATTTAAAGATCTTCCAGATAATCCTTATTTTGAGTATGTTCTTTATCTCTACAGGTTGTGCACGCTATTCATACAAAGATGTTAATACGATCCCAACAGATGATTTCAGAGAATTCAGCGCAAAAGTATATTTTGTTGATCAGAAATTCTGGTCGGTCGGAGACAAATTTACAATATCTGACGAACAGGGCACTCCACTGTTTTATGTAAAAGAGAGGATCATTACCATTGGTGACAGGCTCAGCTTTATGGATGCAAAAGGCAAAATGATCTTTAATATAAAACAAAAGGTCCTAAGCCTCCAGAAGCAGTTCCGGATCTACAATAAAAAACAACTTATCGCGAGAGTGATAAAAAAGATCAAACCATTCAATGATAAATTTGTGATCGACCTGCCGGATTCTGATGATTACTTTGTCAAAGGTGATTTTATAAACCACCGCTACTCTTTCTTCCGTAACGGGAGGAAGGTTGCTCAGATATCAAAGAAATGGGGCACACTCAGAGATAATTACATGGTCCAGATAGGGCCCCATGAGGATGACCTGATAATTCTTGCTGCTGCAATAATTATTGACATGGCAAGTCACAAAGAAGATTCCTGATTTATTAATAAAAATCATCCCATTCTCCATTTAATGGATGTTTTTTTTTACCTGAACGTTTTATAGTATGAGGGACGGAAAAAACATCATGACCCCGGCAAATGAAATTGGGAATAAAGAGAGTATATTTGAGGAACTTTTCACATACCGGGAGTCTGTTTTTCTTGTCTGTCTGGGGTATACGAAAAGCTATTCAGATGCAGAGGAATTAACTCAGGATATCTATGTTAAAACATGGGAAAAACTGGATAGGATCAATAAAGAAATATCAATAAAAGGGTGGCTCTTAACAATTACAAGAAACAGATGTATAGATCATTTCAGAAGGGAAAAGGTGAAAAGATTTTTTCTTGAATCAGAAAAACATGGCATTGAATCATCCATTAGTAACGATACTCCGGAAATAAACATACAATTAAAAGAGGATAAAGCCAATCTGAGAGAATGTATCAACTCCCTGTCGGAGAGACTTAGAAGTGTATTTGTACTCAGGGAATATGGGGAAAATTCCTGTGAAGAGATATCGGATATCCTTAATATAAAACTTGGCACCGTATACTCAAGGCTTGATCGCGCAAAGAAGAAAGTAACAAAACTTATGGGGGAGATCAATGGACAATCCTGAACAAAATAAAACTTCTGAATTAATAAGTAGCATAATTGACTCTGAAAAAAGATCCGGCCTTGAAAAATTCAATAACTCAAATTTTGAAAAAAAAACATACACCAGGATCAATAAAGAAAAACAGGGATCAAAAATGTTTATGAAAAAAATACTGATCCCCGCTTCTCTGACAATTGCAATTGTAATTTTTTCACTATTACTCATTAACAAAATCGGCGATGCATCAAAGACGGGAAATCCAATATATTTTGCACTTACAAGTATTTCCTCCGATTCTGAACAAATTGATTATGATTCTGTAGAACAAGTGAATATCAAGA
>JAOZUQ010000099.1 GCA_029938635.1 Candidatus Aminicenantota bacterium | reverse complement strand
AACCATCAATTTCTTCTACTTTTGCTTCAGGGATCCTGGATGAAAGAAGTTTGAAGATTGAATCATTCTTTGTCTCGAAAACAAGTGCAATTGAAGGGTCCGGGAACTCAATGTCTTTTCCGGCAATTGGAAATTTCTTTTTGTTAGCTTCATCGAGTGTCAAAATTATGCCTGAATCTCCATTAATGGATCTTAAAAGTTTAGAAAGATCGACACCCATATTTTTAAGATCTTTTTCCATAGAAGTTATTCCAAACCTTATCTTGTCATCTCCGGATCTTTCTGCCTGATCCTTTATCCAACTCCATAATTTGAAATAATTAAAATCTGAAAATGAAGAGAAAACCGTATTCTCAGGAAGCATATCGAGTGAACCCAGATCTCCTTCTGATTTTCCTGTAATGTTCCAGATAAGCCCTTCTCCCTTGCCCGGTTCATGCTGGACTATAAACCTGGATCTTGTAATACCTTTTTCATATTCTTTTGAGCTAATTCCAATACCTGAGATATCAAGTAATCCACTATCATTTAACAGCCTGCTCATAAATGAGAACCACTTCTCATTCTCTTTTTTCTTAGCTTCTGAAATATTCTCAGAGGAATTAATTGTATCTTTTAGTGTATTTAGCGATTTTTCTATAGTATTTGTTATTTTGGCAGTGTTAAGGTAGGCGAACAGGTCCCCTCCCTTTTCCAGTTTGGAAGTTACAGACGAAAATCCTGATCCGTCAGATGATGTGACTATGATATCAGTACTTTTCTTTTTGTTGAGAAGGTTATCAATGGGCCATTTCTGATTAACAAAATAAAGGATCAATGCTCCTGTAAATATTCCAATTAAAAAACCTGTTAAAATTTTTTTCATTTTAACCTCCATCTGTAAGATTTTATTTTAATATGAAAATTATTTCAACAAATTCTATTCCTATAGATGTAATAGATCAATCATAAAGGAGATACTTTTTTCTATACTCTGAAAATTCAGACAGTCCATCCTGATAAGAACCCACTATAGAATTTACGGCTAAACCATTGTTAATTTTTTGAGAAATCCATGAATTACCTGCGATCATATCGAAATATTTCGTATGTATTATCAGATTATCCGGGGAGGTTTTTTTTATTACAGATATTATATTCAGCATTGTTTCAAAAGGAGAAAATTCATTTCTGTCAGTTATAAATATCTTTACTCCGGAACAATCCTCACCGGAATATTTTGAGAATGAGGGCCTGAAGAATATCTCTGTGAATTTAACTCCTTTCAAATTTTTCCTGTTCAACTCTTCCGAGACGGTCATCCCTTCCATCCAGGGAGCTCCAAATACCTCAAATGGATTTGTAGTCCCTCTCCCTTCTGATACATTTGTCCCTTCAAGAAATACCATCCCCGGATAAACTATTGCGGATGTTAATGAAGGAAGGTTAGGAGAAGGTTTTACCCATTGTAAGCCGGTTTGATCGAACCACATTTTTCTCTCCCAGTTTTCAACACTTATAATAGAAAGATTGACATTGCTTGAATATATTTCTCTATTGAATAATAAAGCAAGTTCACCGATAGTCATTCCATGGCGAACCGGTATAGAGTAAAATCCCACAAATGAGGAGTATTCCGGGTACTCCAGCATGGGGCCCTCAATATAGGACCCGGTGATGGGATTGGACCTGTCGAGAATTATCAACTCTTTCTCCGTTCCGGATATAGATTCCATAAGGTATCCCATTGTAGATATGTATGTATAGATCCTGGTTCCTACATCCTGCAGATCAAGAATTATGGTATCTATATCCTTCAAAGCCAATTTATTGATCTTTTTCCCTGCATCACTTATGTCAAAGGTTCTCATTCTCTCATCTGTGTTATCAGGTAATTTGATGGATTCTGGATTTGATTGATCATAGAGGCTCAGAACAGGGAGGCCTGTCCTTTTATCTTTTTGTAAAGGAACATTCTCTCCTGCCTGAAATTTCCCCCAAAGGCCATGCTCAGGAGCCAGGAGGGTAGAAATATTCAGGTCAGGTTTATTGTTAAGCAGTTCAATGGTTGGAACCAAAGAGGAATCTGTTGCTGAATAATTGGATACCAAAGCGATGTTTCTTCCCTTTAAACGTGAGAGGTCACCACTTAGAAAAACTTCTACTCCCGGTTTAACATTCTTCTTACTCATTTTTATTCCAGGCAAAGTATAATCATCAGTGCTTAAAGATTCAATAGTGAAGTTCCTCTGTATTTGAATAAATGAATTTTTTACTGATCAAAAACAAAATAGATTAATTGCTTTGAAACTATCACCATATTATCATCGTCTAAGAGCAATAAAGAGTTTGGATGAATCAATGAAAAAACTATTTATAATTATGTTTATAGCATTTACTATCTCAATAACAGCAGGAAATATTGTAAATCAGGATAAACCGGAAAAAGGTGTCTGGGATTTTAACCTTAAGAAAGTATGGGCCGTTGAGTCGGGAGGAGAAGAGCTCCTGATCAGGGTTGGACAGATCAGAACAGACCCGGATGGGAATGTTTATTTGATGGAACGCAAACACGGGAAGATATTCAAATTTGATAAAAATGGTAAATTTGTAACTACTATCGGCAAAAGAGGGGAGGGGCCCGGAGAGTTTAGAATGGCATTTAGTTTCTTTATTGTGGGAGAAAACATTATTGTCCCTTCGATGGGTGGAATGTTCCAGTATTTTGGAAAAGATGGAAAGTTCAGAAAACAGGTAAATACCGGAAGTTTTGTATTCCCGAGGTATTATCTCAACAAAAATAGTTTTGTCTGGGTGAAAAGTGACAGTGAAGGTAGAGGTAAGAAGCCTGAAATGATCAGTATATATGATATGAATACAAAAAAGAGTGAAGATATAAAAACTATATCTCCTGAGGAGCTTCTGACCGCACAGAAGGGAGGGATGGTCCTTATGATAAAGGATTCACAGACAACAGCAGGAGTTATCCTTACACTTCAGGGGAAAGATATAATTTATGGTAAGAGTGATAAATATAAATTCATGAAAATTAATCTCAAAGGAAAAGAGTTGTCATCATTTTCACTTGAGGGAAGAAAGAGAAAATCGATCTCTGAGAAGTTTAAAAGAAAGAGGTTTGAAAATATCAGTCTTAATGGTGGAAGAATGCCAAAAGATATGATCGATCAGATGATCAAGGGGATGCCGGATGTAGCCACATTCTTCAGCAGGATCTTCATCGGGAAGAACGGCCTGAACTATGTTTTTATTTCTGATCTTGAGAATGAGGGTGGCCGGGAAGTGGATATTTTTTCTCCTGACGGGAAATATCTTTATCGTGGAGAAATAAAAGTTGAAGATGGTTCTAAGATCAGATCACCTATCGCATTTCATGAAAATTCTATCTATATATTTGTTGAAGATGAAGAAGGAGAATCTTCCCTGATTAAATATAAGGCAGATTTTCCGGAGTAATACTTTTTAAGAGTAGATTATAAATTATTCAGGAAAAATTGTGTCATAAGGGTATAAAGGTGCAGTCTTGTATTTTTCCCTTCTTTGATGCTATGTCTTCTGTTGGGGTAGGCCATCATTGAAAATTGTTTGTTATGCTCGATCAATTTATCGATTAGTGCCTCACTGTTCTGATAGTGGACATTATCATCTCCTGTTCCGTGGATAAGCAATAGGTTGCCCTTTAGATTCTTTGCATAAGTGATCGGGGAGCCCTCTTTATATGCTTCCGGATTATTTTTCGGGTGACCCATATATCTTTCCTGGTAAACAGAATCATAATACCTCATATCTGCGACTGGTGCGACTGAAATCCCCGTTTTATAGATATCCGGATAACGGAATAACATGTTAAGAGTCATGGAGCCTCCACCGCTCCATCCCCATACACCGACCCGTTCTTTATCCAGAAATGGAAATTTGATCAATGCCGATTTAACTCCTTCAGCCTGATCTTTTGAAGGTAATATACCGAGCTTTTTATATACAACTTTCCGGAACGCTCTACCTCTCAGCGAAGGAGTCCCCCTGTTGTCAATGCTCATTACTATATATCCCTTCTGATTAAGTAATCTGTGCCACAAGTATGTATTACCGCCCCATGAATCTCTCACTGTTTGTCCCCATGGCTCTCCGTATACATAAAATATCACCGGGTATTTTTTGTTTTTATTAAAATTACGAGGCTTCATTATCCAGGAATCAAGTTTGATCCCTTTGCCGATGTCAAGTTTAATGAATTCACCCGAAGGGAGGGATAAGGAAATGATTTTTTTCTTCAGTTTATCGTTATTTTCAAGCAACAATCTCCGTTTATGGTCCGGAAGTCTGACAACATCTATGGTTTGCGGTGATCCAAAAGATGAATAATAGTGGACAGCACTTTCGTAGTCATCAGAAATATCATATCTGTGTGTTCCTGATAGATTCACTGGTGTGATTCTCCTAAGCACAGGATCATCGGAAATTGAAGCAGAATAGAGATATGACATCGTTGGATTTTCAGGGGAAGCTGAAAAATAAACAAGCCCCCTTTTTTCATCAACACCGAGGAGCAAGTTAATATCGAAACTTCCCGGTGTCAGCAAAATGTTTGATTTCCCGTCCCTGGAGACTTTATATATATGTCTCCATCCGTCTTTCTCACTTACCCACAAGAAGTACTTACCATTATTTATCCAATAGAACTTGTTTACAACATCAAGCCACGCTTCATCCGTATCTGTTAATACTTTTTTAGTACTTCCTGATCTTATATTGTGGATCCATACTTCATTTCTATTCTGCGGACGGTTCAGCCTCTGAATGATCAGTTCATCAGATGATTCGGCCCAATCCATCCTTGCAAGGTAATGCATTCGCGGATCACCTTCAAAATCGATCCACTTTATAGTTCCTCCTGAACTTTTCACATATCCGATCTTACATGAAGAGTTTGTTTCACCGGCCTTCGGGTATTGGATAGGGATAACCTTTGAGTAAATATCTGAAATATAATCGATCAGATGGAAATCTTTTACACCGGATATATCAAACTGCCAGAATGCGATGTGTTCTCCGTCAGGACTCCATCTGAAACCATCTTTCATATGAAATTCTTCTTCATAAACCCAGTCGCATGTACCATTTATTATTGAATCGGAGCCACTATCGGTCAATTTATACCGTTCTC
>JAOZUQ010000098.1 GCA_029938635.1 Candidatus Aminicenantota bacterium | reverse complement strand
TGCCGGGATTCTCAGATAAAATGATCCCCGCATTAAGAATAGATTATAATGAGGTTTTCAGAAGGGTTAAACTCATAAAAAACATTCTTGATCCTGCTGTAAAAGCAGAGGTGATATTTGTAGTTGATGATGTAAATGAATATGTAATGGATTTCGATCTCCGGTTCAGGAAAAGTCATATGAGCAGTGGCAGGTTCCCTGATCCCGCAACAGCAGGAAATTTACCCAGTGGAGAAACATATATAGTACCTTATGAGGGAGAAGGCGAGAAGAGCAGGACGAACGGTACTCTTCCTGTTCAGATAAATAATGATGTATTGTTTTATTCGATAATCGAGAACAATGCCGTTGAAGTTCTGGGGAGTGGGGACTCGATTAAATATGAATCAGATTTTCTGAATAGTGAACCAGCCTATGGTAATATGGCTGAACTCGGGTTTGGTGTATTAGGTGATTTCGGGCTTGAACCTATAAATGAGATCCTCCTCGATGAAAAACTTGGATTTCACGTTGCGTTCGGAAGAAGCGACCATTTTGGCGGGATCATAAGTCCGGATAAATTTTCAGCCCCCGATAAAGTTATTCACCTGGACCGGGTATATATACCAAAAATGCAACCGCGAGTATCAGTAAGATCAATCATTCTCCATTTTCAGGATAGAGATCCTCAACTCATCTTTGAGAATGGAAACTACTCGATATTCGAGTAAGGGTCAGATTTCCAGGTTGGTAAACTCATCAGTGGTTTCAAATTCATAATCAGGATATTCGAATACTCCCATCCTCGATTCCGTATTACCTATTGAATAGCAATACAGATCCTCATATTCCGCAATATCCTCCCCCATTTCTCTTATCTGTTTCAGATATTCACTTATAGTCTTTGATTCTATGATCACAACTTTCCCCATTTTATTAATAACAGGACTATGTTTCCGGGTCTTGTCATGATCAAACTCAAGTATTCTCCTGCCATATCTGGTTATTCCTATGACCCTGAAAGTCAGGCTTTTCCCAACTCCTGGAAGGTTAAGAACACTGCGATCTGATGCAAGGAATGGAATATTCTTCTGTTTCCTGATATCAGAGATATAAGCCCTGACCTTTTTGCTCCTCTGGGGGAAATTCATTACTTTGCTCTGACTGGCTCTGTCAACTTTTCCCAGATATTTTTCTTCTCTCTGTTCCTGCACTGACCTGGCAATAGGAGTAAAACTATGAAAATTCTCCATATATCCTTTTACACTGAATGTATAGTAGCAAAGGATTCCGATATCGTTCAAAGTTTTTCTAAGTTTTGCATTGTGCCCCCTTCGGGATGCAGAAGCAGTATATACATGCTGATTTGTCACTATCCATCCTGTATCAAGGATCATTTTAACAGCTGTTTCGGTTTCCATTGTAATTTCAAGTGGAGATTCGAAATGAGTTTGAATTATAAATTGTTTTATTCCTGCCTTCAGGGCTTTTTCTCTGAACCATTTAAGTACATTACACAATTCATGTGTAACACGTTGAGGAATATATGCAAGGAGTCTTGTACCTAACCTTACTCGGACTATCTCAGCATACTTTAAACCGTTTTTTCTCTTCTTATTGTCTGATCTTTTCGATATTGCCATTTCATAAATTGCATCAAATAGTTCTCTTAAAAATTTGTCGGAACTCATCAACGAGTCACCGCCTGTGATCAAAATATCTCTCAATTGAGAATCATACCTGAAATAATCCATAAATTTTTTCTGCTTATCCTTCCATTTTACTCCGGGTTTTAGTTTTTCAAGATCAAAGTTTAGATGTCCTCTTTGGAAATCATACATTCTCTGACAACTTGAACAGAGTCCGCCGCATGCTCTTCCCATTGAATCCGGGATAAGTATTGCAACTTCAGGATACCGCCTGTGTACATTCCTGTCTCCCGGTAATATCCATCCGGCGGCATTCGGTTTCCCCGGTTGTACTATATCCTCTTTCTCCCAGGCAACAATATGGCCGAACTCTTCGATCAATTGTTTACTGTAAAAAATATAATCCCGGATAGGAAGATCAGACCCTATCGCAAAATATGGAGCCCTTACCTGAATCAGAGAAAGATAATATGGATTTATAAAAAATGGGATACCTTTCTTCTCCGCATCTTTAAGAACTTTAATTGTATCAGGATCAAGTGAATTCCCGAGTAACTCGTTGAGATCTTCAGGATTTCTGACTGCAAATCTTATATGAAATTTCCAATCATCCCACCATTCAAGGACTTTTAGAAATTTTTGCTCATGTGATAAATTTTCTTCAAACCTGAACCTTTTACTTATCACCTTACCACTCTCTATCCATTGGATTATCTTATTCAGGATCCTCTCTTTGTTCTCTTCACATAATCTTATTATCCTGGTATCAAGTCCGGACACATACCTGTTCATCCAATCAATAACCTTTTTCGGAGGTGGTTTTTTAGGGCTCATTTCTCCTCTGAATTGCCTGAACAACATTACCATATCCTCATAAAAATCAGGTTTTGCGCCACCAGTCCCATAAGTAACACCAAGCCAGATCAATTTGATCGGGTTACTGACAGCTTTTTTCCCTCTCAGATTCAGATCTATGAATTCTCTACCAGCATTCTCAATATAATCAAGAATTCGTATCGCTGCTATATCTTTGCTTTCAATTGAACTTAAAATTTTTCCGATATTCTTTTTTTTAGTAAAATAATCATAAGACTTTTGATTCTTCTTAAGTTCATCCAGAGCAAGGTTCCTTACCCCTACCAGAGCTTCAGTTTCATTTCGTGCTCTCCTCATAATATCACTTAATTGCTTATTCTCTCTTAATAATTGATTAAGAAGCTTATGAGATCTTACACTAATAGCTATTTTATCCAGGTTTTTTATTTCGTCCATAATTTGTCCCTTCAACTAAAATATATACTAAATTTATAAAAATTTCATAATAAAATCGTTATTTATACATGTTTTACATATTATTAAAATATAAATTTAGCAGAAAGTGTCTACACTTCTTCCAACAGGAGTGATGTAATGATCGGCAATAACAGATCCGGGTTTCCCTTAATACGGTATATCGATATATTCTCAGAATCGGCCAGTTTTTCTATATCTGATCTTACGGAATTATCCTCTATATCTCCCGTAATACCTATGGATACATTTTTCAAAAGGGATCCGCTTTCAAAACAGAATTCAAGAGCATTGATAAGAATATCAAGTCCGTTCCTATCTATGTTCGTGGCAAAATAAACTCCATTTTGGCCGACATTTGAGATAATTGAAGAATAAAGTATAAAATCTCTGTCAAGAAGATTACCGAATATTTTCCCTTCGAAATTAGAGTGATAATGCAATTTGCTTGCTCCGGGCAAAGAATGGAGAACTATCGGAATATTTAGTTTATAGCCATTAGCGAGAATACTGAATTCATTAAAATTGAATTTAGAACTGGAAAGATACTCCCCTACTGCTTCTCCGGCTCCTTTCTCTTTCTTGTCACCTTCCTTAAAAGCAATATTCAGAAAAAGTCCTGTCTCCTCAGCAATTCCCTTGATCTTATTACTATTCATAAAATTATTTATATAATCGATGAACTTGCCGGATAGAGCAATCTCAAAATCTCTAATTAAAAACTCCTCATTAATTGAAATTGCAGAGATCCATCCACGCTGCATAAGATCAATAATCAGAGGAGATAAACCGTTTGAGATAATGTCGGGACTCAATGCCAAAAGGATAGGGTGTCCACCATTTCTTGCAAATTTTATTTTTTTAATCAGTTCTTTGAGATCATTTTTCCCATTTGCCGAGTTATAGGAATTAAGAATTGATTTGAGTCCTGCTCCGGGTATTTGTGACTTTAAAAAATTTTCAGAATCAAATTCTAATTTATAATTCTCAAGTGTTATATTTTCAGATTTCCTTTTCTTTAATAATGGAAATTTCGAATATGCCATTATAGCTTCTTAAGTGATTTAGAATATTTAATTATATATTCGATTGCACTGTAAACTGTAAGAAATACTGCGATATATAAGACAATCGTACCTATTTTGTGCAGATATTCCGGATAAGGAAGCTTTTTGTAAATAATAAATATTGAAACTGCAATTATCTGAAATAGTGTTTTATTCTTTGCAATTTTTGATGCAGAGAATGATGCTTCTTTCATAAAGAAATATAACCTGAAAGCAGTCATGAATATCTCTCTCAGGATTATTACTGCAGCTGCCCATGTTTCAATCTCGTTGAGGGATACCAGGGCAATAAGTGCAGCTGAAATAAGGAGTTTGTCCGCTATCGGATCAAGAAATTTGCCCAGATCAGTCACCTGATCAAATTTTCTTGCAATATATCCGTCAAAAGCATCAGATATTGAAGCTATCAGGAAGACAATAAATGCAATTATTTCTTTGTTCTCCATTTCTGTAAGGAGAATAACTAAGAAAATGGGAACAAGGAGAATTCGGAGTAAAGTTATTATATTTGCCTTGGTCATATTATATTTTATAATTTAAATTATTAAAAATCAATTATCACTGAACCAATTACAAAAATAGATATTTTTACAATTGGCTTACTATTCAAGATTAATGTTTGAGGACCTTGCAAGAGTAACAGCATAAACTGATGATGCAAATTTCTTCAGTACAATTGAACATTTTTTTATAGTTGTCCCTGTAGTGTATACATCATCGATCAGAAGTACTCTTTTTCCTTTAATTTTCTCCGGATGAATAATCATGAATGCTCCATTTAAGTTTTTAAGTCTTTGATTATAGTTTAGAGATGATTGTTTTCCGGTTGTTTTCTTTTTGATGAGGTTACCAATGGAAATTTCAACTCCGCTCAGCCTGGATATCACATAAGCAATTTCTGTAACAGGTTCAAAAACTTTCTTTCTCCCCGGATCAGATGGAACGGGGACAATTATGTCATATTCTTTCCTGATCCCCTCATCAATACTATTCATATATAAATCGGAAATATAATTCTTTAGCGGTTCGATTCCCGATAATTTATAAAGAAGAATTAATTTTCTCATTTTATCCTTATAAATATTATAAGATAAATGCTTGTCATATGGAGGATGAGAGAGAGAACACTGTCCGCAAATATAATTCCCGTTACTAATTTGTATATTGCAGATCTCGCAAT
>JAOZUQ010000097.1 GCA_029938635.1 Candidatus Aminicenantota bacterium | reverse complement strand
TTCAAACTTCTTTCATCCAGGATCCCTGAAGCAAAAGTAGAAGAAATTGATGGTAGAAATACAGTGTTAATCAAGGTACCAGACATGCCATTTACATTTTCTCCAAGAATAATCCAAAGCAATAATATGCTGGTTATTGCTTCTAATTCAGTGATCGCAGAAAAGGTCTTTGGTGGTAATGCAAATACAGGCCTGAAAAGTACTGAAGAATTCAAAATATTGTCAAAGGGAATGCCGGATTCAGGAAACTCGTTCACATTCATGAGTTCTTCACTCTTCAAAGAAGTCATGAGAATTCAGCAGAAATTGAATACCGGTGGAAGTGAAGCTCAGAAAAAGGAGATGGACATTCTGAAAAAATTAGGACTCAGTTTTGACAACCTTTCAATGATGAGAATAGCGTCAAAAACGGATGAGGGATATATCATTACAACTAACACAACAATAAAAACTGAATTATTAATGATGCTTCCCGTAGTTACAGCAGGAGGGGTGATCGCTGCAATTTTGATTCCCCGTGCAATGAAAAACAAGATCAGGAAGGTCAACCCAAAAGAACAATCACAGAACCTCCCATCCCAAGAACTGTAGCAATAAATCTTCTGAAGGTAAACTTTTCTTTCAGGAAAAAAGAGGCGAAAATTACAATGAAGATCGTATTAGTTTGATTCAGTATAGCTGCGGAATTTAAACTTGTAAGCTTAAATGCACTTACCCACAGAATTAATGCAAGGAAGCTGCCGAGGATAGTACCAGGAAAAGCATATTTCCAATTCTCCTTTTTTTTAAGGGAAAAAAATAGTTCAGATCTGTCTTTTCGAGAATACATCATAAGAGCTAAAGCGATTGTACCGGAAAGCAATCTGAGTTCAGTCACCCACAAGGCCGATGATCTATCAAGAATAGGTTTCATTAAAGTTACACTGACACCCATAATTATCATTGCAGATGCCCCGTAAAAAAAACCGACTATCAAATCTCTCGAACTTATCTCTTTATCTTTAAGATTCAATGTAGCAACAAGAATTGCTAAGATCACAAGTAAGCCGCCTATCATCTCTATAAAGGTTATCGGGACCATAAGAAAAACAAACGAGAGGGTAATAATAACAGGGCTGTAAAGACAATCAACTATAGCTGTTAGTCCTGCCCCCAGCAGATTTAGTGATTTAAAGAAAAGTGTGTCAGAGGCGGCAATCCCGAGGATACCGCTTATTATGAGGATTATATAATCATTAAATAGTAAATCCGGAGGAATAAGTTCTATTCCTGCAATAAGAAGTACAGGGATCATCAACAGCATTGAGACAAAACTCTTATAAAAGTTCAGGCTCAGCGGCTTAAGCTGCTCACCGGATTTCTTAAACAAAATCACTGCAAAAGCCCAGAATAAAGCACAGAGAAAGGCAAAAATCTTTCCCAGCATATCAGGTGTAAACAATCCTTCGATCAATCCCATACAGGTTTCAGCAATTCTGCAATTTCTTCAAGATGTTTCTGGTCGGTATCAGAGAAATCATTATATTTTTCACTGTCAATATCAAGAACAGCCATTAAATCTCCACTCTGATTAAAAACAGGGATCACGATCTCAGAATTTGATCTGGAGTCACAGGAAACATGTCCCGGATATTCATGTACATTCGGGACAATTATACTTTTTTTCAGTTTTGCACAATCTGCACATACTCCCTTTTCGAGACCTATTCTGGCACAGGCCGGCGGGCCCTGGAATGGCCCTAATGACAGATGATCCTCTTTAACAAAATAAAAACCAACCCAGAAATATCCCGGAAAACTCTCCTTAAGAATTGCGGCACTATTCGCAAGTGTGGAGATCAGGCTAAAACTGTCTTTAATTTTTTTTTTGATCTTACCGGTAGCCCATCTGTAATTGTTTTCCGGGTTCATAATATCCTTCTGTAATCATTGTTCATTTTCTTCGACAGTATAACACAATTATATTAATATTCAGGCTAAATGTGCTTGAATTGGGACATATTGTTGTATAAACACTGGCAATAATATTGCTTTAAAAGGACAAAAGGAGATAAAATGAAAAAATATTTTATTCTTTTTCCACTATTTTTGTTTTTTACTTTTATTAATCTGTCAGGAATTGAATCTTCCGGTCATATCTCTCTTCTGGAAGGAGATGTGAAGATAGTAAAAACCAATGGCGATATGTTAAAAGGAAAAACAAATTATCCACTGGTTACCGGAGATGTCATTCTAACAGGGAAAACAGGAAGATGTGAGATACAACTATCAAATGGTACTTTGTTAAGACTTGATAAGAATTCTGACATTAAACTTGTATCACTTTTAACAGACAGTGTTACATCAAACAAAAAAATATCAACTGTAAAACTGATGAACGGTTCTATATACACAATGGCACAGATCTATAAACAAGAGATACTCCAGATCATAACACCACAAATCTCTGTAAAAATGGAAAACAGGTCCACTAATCTGATCAGAACATGTGAAAAAGAGTCATCTATTCATGTTATCAGAGGAAAAGTCAGAGTTCTATACGGGAATCAGAGAAAAACATATATTAAATCCGGAGAGTTCGTGATCTTCCCGAGAAAAGGGAAAAAACACACATCAAAATTTAAAAAAGATGATGAATTCGTATCCTGGAACAAGTCAGTTAACAAGAACTTCAAAAAACTGCATTATGGAAAAAGTAATGTCCCTGATGCTATATATATTCATTCACCCGGAATTGTACATTTTGCAGAGAGGTTCTCTACTAAATTCGGAACATGGGAATATAATGAATTATTCGGTTATGTCTGGAAACCGGGCCATGATGTTTTTCGGGACAAAAGGCCATTCTTCGATGCCAACTATGTAGAGATCAATGATGAGCTAGTTCTGGTTCCCAACCAGGCATGGGGATGGGCACCTGTTCATTTAGGGACCTGGTTCTTCAGTAAAAGTGATGGCTGGTTGTGGATCCCGGGAGAAAAAAAGATTGAAGAGCTTCATTTGCAAGAACGCTATATTGATGGCTTTTTCTGGAATCCTGAAATAGATTATTTTTATATGAATATAAATGCGGTCGGGCTGCTTCCCGGAATCTTGTTTTCATCAAATATACCTTGTTCCAATAAGTTTATTCATTATCCGAGCCCGACAACAATTCCTGTTAATACAAATTCAAAAAACTCTGATGGTGTTTCAAGTGTTCCTGCAACAGAAACTATTTTCATCGGAAAAAATATATCTAACCTTAATTCTGAAAAAATTGTAAGAGACTGGAACCCCGATGCAAGACTGGGTAGAAGAGCTGGAATAAAGATTGTTTACGATCCGGCAGGCAACATTGTAAAATTCCCGGAATTGAACATATCGACAAAGAATATGAAGGAATGGCAGAAACTGGCTTTGAAGAAATCAATATTCAGTCGCAATCAGAAAGGAAATGCTTCTTCAAGAATGGCAGCATCCGGAACTACCAATATGAATAGTAATACAGGTATTTCCTCATCAGGCTCGCAATCCGTAGTCGGTGGCGGGATGGACGGATCCGGGAGCAGTGGTGGAAGCGGAGGCGGGGGAAAAGAGAATTGATCTTATTATAGTTGTAATTTTCTTCTGATTTTCATAGAATTTGAATGTGAGTGGTGAGTGAGATCATTAATATTCTTTATAATAATATTTACTTGTTCTTTGC
Organism: Candidatus Aminicenantota bacterium; assembly: GCA_029938635.1. GTDB lineage: Bacteria > Acidobacteriota > Aminicenantia > UBA2199 > UBA2199 > UBA647. Next base: position 1,558 of record JAOZUQ010000097.1, on the reverse strand, counting down.
TGACCCCTCAGTATATCGACAATAATCAGTATCCTCCGGGTATCGACTGGAGATATATTGATACAGCAAAATTCAGGATCGTATTCCCGTTTGAGATCACAGAGGAAGGTCAGAGAGTAGCTAATATTCTGGAATATATATATCCGAAGATCTCTTCCGGAAATATCAGGGGGAAAAGATTGACACTTTTTCTTCCAAATTCCGGAATATTTTCAAACGGCTATATACAATTAGCACCGCAAAAGGGGGAATTTTTCTCAACTCCTCCGCAATCAAACTTCACCGGAAACACGGAATGGTACTCGGCTCTATCCCTTCATGAAGGAAAGCATGTTGATCAATTTGACAGGTTGAATAAGGGATTCACCAGACTTGGAGATATAATCTTCGGAGATCTCGGAAGATCATTATTATCATTTTTGTCGGTCCCGGCCTGGTTCTGGGAAGGAGAAGCAGTTTATACCGAGACGATCTATTCATCAGGTGGAAGAGGAAGACAGCCGTCCTTTTCCATGAGTACAAGGTCGATAATTCTTGCAGGGAAAAAGTTTAAATATATCAAATCTTACCTCTCATCATATAAAGATCATATCCCTGATATCTACCGGCTCGGGTATTTTATTACTTCTTACATGGCAAATAATTTTACAAAAGAAAAAATTGACAGCATATTGAAGATCTCATCTGACTATTCTTTCTATCCGCTAATTTTCTCCTCGGCATTGAAACATGAAACAGGTATGAATGTAAAACAATTCTATGATCAGGTTATGAAAGACCTTCATTCTAAATGGAGTATCAGTGATTCAAAACTTCATATTACAAATTTCAGGAAGATCACTACGGTTAAACAAAGAGGATGGACACTTTATACTTCTGCAAAGGTTATGGAAAGCGGTGATATCATATCGCAAAAATACGGAATTTCGACTCCGTTAACCCTTGTTATGATATCCCGGGACGGGAATGAAGAGAAGATCACCGGATTCAGGACGGTAGGTCATATTTACAACAATCTTTCGACCAGCGGAGATATGATCGTCTGGAATGAACCTGTAACAGATCTGAGATGGGAAAAGAGAAGTTATTCTGAGATCGTTATTTATGATATTTCCAGAAACAGGAAAAAAAGGCTGACAAAAAGAACAAGGTTTTTTTCTCCGGCATTATCTCCGGACGGGAAATTAATAGCTGCAATCCATTTTTCAAAACTAAGAAGATCATCACTTGTAATTCTGAATTCGGAAAATGGAAGTATAATAAATGAATATGGTTCACCGGATAATTCTTTATTACTTACCCCTTCCTGGGATCAGGATGGGGATAAGATAACATTAGTAAGAATGAAGAATGGCAGGCAAACTATAAACATTTTTGATTTTAACAATGAAGCTTTCATTGATATATTGCCCCTTTCCGGCAATTCATATTCAGCTCCGGTTTTCTTTGATGATTTTATAATTTACAGCTCACCTTATTCAGGGATTGATAATATTTTTGCAGTTGAATTTAAAACAGGTAAACAATACAGGATAACTGGCAGCAGATTCGGAGCGTT
>JAOZUQ010000014.1 GCA_029938635.1 Candidatus Aminicenantota bacterium | reverse complement strand
AAATGAAAAGACGAGTTTACACTATTGACATTTACCTTCTAATGGATGACCCCTTTGGAGCGAAGAAGCTATGACTGTTTAGCTTCTAACCCTGCTTCAGCTTTATTAATTAAAAACACACCCAAAAGTATAATTCCCATCCACAGCAAATGGATAAGTGTAATAATCTCTCCATCAATAACACCCCACATTATAGCAATAATCGGTATCAGGTATGTAACTGAAACCGAAAAAAGAAGCGGTGTATACTTTATCAGATTATTAAATAATATTAGCGCAAGTACTGTACCAAACAGAGCTAAGATCAAGACAAACCCGAGGTTAGTATAGATGTTTTTGTCAACTTCAGCATTGGGGAATTTTGAAAACAGGAGATATATCCCTGCAAAAGGGCCGGTAAACAAGAACCCGAGCATAGTGATCTTTGCCCCATCCATCTCCTTTAAATTAGCTTTAATTTCATTAGCTGTAATCCCGTAACATATTGTTGCAAGAACTACCAATAATGAATGAATATCCATTGAAGTGAATACATTTGATCCATTGTATATAAGCCCGACAGCACCAAATAAACCTAATAACATACCGGTGATCTTTCTGATATTTATCGAACTTTTATAAAAAAACCAACCTATTATCAATGCAAACATAGGTGTTAACGAATTAAGCATTCCGGCTAAAGAACTTTCTATAACAGTTTGTGCCTTCGTAAAAAGGAATGCAGGGACAGCTGACCCGATGAACCCTACAATAAGTAATGATTTTATGTTTTTTCTGTTAATAAGTTTCAGATTTTTTAAAAAAAAGGGGGAAAAAACCATAAAAGATGCGAAAATACGAATACTTGCAACTTGAGAACTTGAGAAAGATGCAAGTCCCTTCTTCATCAATATAAACGAAGAACCCCAGACTAATGCAAGAACAAATAAAGCAATCCATTGCCAGAATTTATTTTCTAAAAATTTTTCCATGAGATAGCATTCTAAGCGAAAAGAGCTATGTTGTCTATTGACCTTCATTGTCGGGTCTGATAGTTTATTAAAATGTTCAGATACGAAACAAAGATCAGGCTTTATGATACAGATGCTGCAGGGATTCTGTTCTTTGCGAACCAATTCAGGCTTGTTGAGGAAGCATATGAAGCTTTCCTTGAAGAAAACGGGATACAAATTATAGATTTCCTGGATAAAAGTAATTTTATTGTTCCGATAGTTCATGCTGACTCTGATTTCCTGTTTCCCCTGAGAGCGGGGGATAAAATTGAGATCGAGATAGATCTGAGAAAAAAGGGAGACTCATCTTTTACTCTTGCTCATAGAATATTTAAATCTGACCGGACGCTATGCGGAAAAGGATCCACTGTCCATGTCTGCGTTTCGTCAAAAACCTTTAAAAAGATCCCCATTCCTGAACACATCACAAAGATCCTCAGCTCAATCTGATATTTGGTTCAATCCTTTGCCAAGTTTTGCAAGTTCTTTTAAAAAAAGCCTTCTTCTTTTGACCTGCCCGGGTTTGATACTATCAAGATAATATAATCTATCCGGCACTTTAAAACCGGGGAGATTGATCCTCAGGCTTTTAACGATCTCATTCCTGCTTATCTTTTTGCCGCCTGTACTTATAAAAGCAACAGGCCTGTTCCCGTATTTTTCATCTTCTACCGAAACAATAACTGCTTCGACAATATTTTCTATTTTCAGCAATTCACTTTCGATCTCTTCAGGAAAAATATTCTCTCCTCCCGAAACAAACATGTTATCTTTCCTTCCGCTCAAAAAGAGATCTCCTGATTCTCCGATATTCCCTATATCGCCTGTATTGAACCACCCGTCCTCATCTGTTTTCATGGGAATAAATTTCCCTCCGGAAATATACCCCGGGGAAAGTGTCTTCCCCCTGACAAATATCTCGCTACCGGCTCCAATTAGTAACTCTCTGTACTTTAGAATTGATCCGGAAGTGGCAAGGCAGTTTCCCCTTACTCTTTTGTCAGTTGTCGTTACCTGAGATGACATTTCGGTCAATCCATAAGTTTTATAAACAGGAATATTCCGGCTTAAAGCTCTTAAAATAAGGGATTCCGGGATGTAACTCCCTCCTGCCAGGACTACTTTCAGAATCGGCGGTGCCGTTTTGTTCATACTTTCAAGACATGAAACATATTCAACAAGCTGAGTTGAAACCATTGAGACATGAGTAATATCACCATCCTCGATCTCTTCACATATACTTTTTCCCTTACCATCCGGAAGAGATACAGCAGCACCTGCAAGGAAAGCTCTGAATAGAATTGCCATCCCGCCAACATGATAAAGAGGGAGTGTAAGGAACCACTTATCCCCAGCCTTCAGGTTTATATTCAAATTAGAACCGGCTGCACTGAACAAGTGATTCTCTGCCTGGATCAAAACCCCTTTAGGAACCCCGGTGCTGCCGGAAGTAAGGATTATGGTTCCCCCTTTTTCAATTGTCCCTGTTTCTTTATATCTGTTTCCACTTATTTTATCAGTATCAATATCCTTCAGGTCAATGTTTTTAATTCCGAAAAGGCCCAATTCTATTGTGAACATGCTGGAAATCATCAGATCAATTCCGATTCCGGAAATAATTTCTTCTATTTCAGGATAACGGAACCGGAAGTTTATCGGAACAGCCAGACTCTCCATCCTCAGGAGTGCAAAAATCAGAACAATATAATGTATGGAGTTTTCTGATATGATCCCGACCTTCATGCCGGGTTTAAATCCTTTTCCCTTAAGGGACAGAACAGCAGCATCTATTTTATTATTAAACTCTTTATAGGATATTTGCAACTCTCCTTTGGTCAGAGCAATATCATCCGGGAATTTAATTGAGGAGCTTTTAACCGGGCATTCATTAATGATCATTTTCGGTCAGATCGGGTATTGCCAGCCTATAGCAAATATCAGGGCGTAAACCAGCAGCATCCTGCCGGTAATTGCTAATATGTCATTCAAAACAGCTCCGCTTCCATCCTTCACGACTATCTTTATAGGTTTAATTGACAATATAAGCAGTAAATAAACCATTACAGAATAGTTCATCCTCTCTCCGGACAAAAAAATAATAATCGGAATAAAAGTTGCAATTACAATTGACACAAGATATTCGGCCTTACCGAAACTCCTGCCGAAAATTACAACAAGAGTGTTTTTTCCTGCAGTTTTATCATTTTCATAATCCCGGAGGTTGTTGATCGAAAGGATTGCAACCGAGATCAGTCCCGGGCCTAATCCTGCCAATACAGAATTAAGGCTCAACTCAAGGGTCTGCACATAATATGTCCCGGCTGTGGCAACTGGACCGAAAAATATAAGCACAAATATGTCTCCCAGCCCGTTATATCCAAGTGGAAAAGGACCAGCCGTGTATAATATTCCGGAAATTATGGAAAGAACCCCTATTATAAGGATTGGAACACCACCGCGAAGTATAAGGGGAATCGAGAATATGATTATAAGGATAAGGACAACCAACATCCCCGCCTTCATTCTTCCGGGAGTGATAAGTCCCGCCTGGGTAACCCTCACAGGCCCTACCCTTGTTTCTGTATCTGTACCTTTTTTAAAATCAGCATAATCATTGACCATATTGGTGCCTGCCTGAATAAGGAGGGCAACAAGTGCAGCCAGGAAAACCGATGGAAAATGGTGGAGACCTTCCCGGTAAGCAAGGGCAAAGCCTATAATGACCGGCCCTGCAGCTGCAGGAAGAGTCTTTGGGCGGACAGCCGATAACCAGTTCTTTATTATTTTCGAATTACCCATCTATTTTTACTATGGATTTCTTTTAAATTTAGTAAAATCAGGTTCTCTTTTTTCCACGAAGGCATCTCTCCCCTCTTTTGCTTCATCACTCATATAGTAGAGCATTGTCGCATTTCCCGCGAGCTCCTGAAGGCCTGCCTGTCCGTCACAATCTGCATTCAGGGCAGATTTCAGCAATCTTATGGCAATAGGGGAATTTCTCAGGATCTCTCTACACCATTTCACTGTTTCCTCTTCAAGATTTTCCAGCGGGACAACAGTGTTTACCAGCCCCATATCCAAGGCCTCCTTTGCATTATACTGCCTGCAGAGAAACCAGATCTCTCTAGCTTTCTTCTGGCCGACTATCCTCGCCATATAACTGGCGCCGTATCCGCCGTCAAAAGAGCCGACCTTGGGGCCTGTCTGGCCGTAGATCGCATTGTCGGCACTTATCGTCAGGTCACAAAGCATATGAAGCACGTGACCTCCTCCGATGGCATAACCTGCCACCATTGCAATCACCGGTTTAGAGCATGTTCGGATCTGTCTCTGAAAATCCAGAACATTCAACCTGTTAACACCCTTTGCATCTTTATACCCGGAATCTCCGCGGATCTTCTGATCTCCTCCTGAGCAGAATGCCTTATCTCCCATTCCTGTCAATATGATCACACCGGTATCAGGATCCTCCCTTGCATCACCGAGTGCATCACTCATTTCCATAACAGTGAGAGGACGAAATGCATTTCTTACCTCAGGCCTGTTTATAACTATTTTTGCGATCCCTTCATATTTATAATATTTAATATCCTTATATTCTCCGATTTCAACCCATTTAATTTTACTCATTTCTTTTCTCCTTCATTAATTCAATTTTTATCCAGCTCGATTTTTATAAGAGATTGCAGCTCCTTGTGTGCGCTTATATTTTCATCCATATCTACAACAGCTTCGAGAATAACACTTTCGGTTCCCTCAATCGAGGACCTGTATTCATCAGAGAACTCTTTTTTCGATGTAACTCTTGAGTACTTTATTCCGAATTGTTCAGCTGCGTACTCAAAGTTCAAACCGTGAGGGGTCAGGAAGTATTTTTCAAAATTATCTTTATATTCAGCCACAGGGAGGAATGAGAATATGGAACCACCATTATTGTTTATTACAACAATGATCATTTGCTGCCTGCAATTTCTGATCAGAGCAAGCGAATTCATATCGTGCAGGAAAGCAATGTCTCCGATTAAAAGGGTCAGGGGAGTATTGAGGGAGGAAGAGTACCCGCATGCTGAGGCAATGACACCATCTATTCCGCTGGCACCACGATTACCACTGATAAAAAGTTTTTTTTCGTTAGGAACAGCATACATATCCATATCACGTACAGGCATGCTGTTTGAAAGAAATAATGCATTTCCATCCCTGATCACATTAGATACCTCTCTCGAAATAAAGATCTCATTGAGTTTTTCTTTCTCAATGATAAACTTTTCAATGATTTTTTCTGAGACAAAAGAAGCGTTCCGGAGTTTTGAAACCAGCACATCATCCCTGCCCGGTAATATCTCCGGCAGCACGGCATTAACAAAGCCGGCCACTGAAGACCTCACCCTGTGAGATACTATATGCAGGGGATCATTCCTCAGGGGATGATTCAACACCGTTATATAGTAATCCGGATTTGTTTTTTCTATAAATTGATAATACCTTTTTGAAGTTATCCTGCCTCCAAGATGGAGTATCGTATCAATTTTCTCCTCACCTGCAAAATCAGACAACAAAACCTGATCGAAGTATTGAATATTACTCCCTGTGGAGTTGTTAAGCCTGAGGCCTGAGCTGAGATCAGGGAAGATCGGCCATTTTAATTTTTCTGCAAGTTCGATCACACCTTTTCCCTCATTGTCTTTCAACTTTCCGGCAACTATGATCCCTTTTTTACTCCGATTAACAATTTCTGCAATCTCTTTAAGATCGTTAGTACTGAAACTATCTCCCGGACTGATATATTTTGTGTAAGGATCTCCACACTGAACCCATTTTTTGTTCAGATCCAATCTTTTTCTCCACTCTCCGCCTGATTCTTCAGGTGCCAGCGGTTCCCGGAACATGCAGTTTATGTGTACGGGGCCGGGTGTTCCCGATGTAGCCATAAAAATTGCCTGATCTATGGTAGTCAGGACTGCTTCGGGTTTTATATTAATATCGGGAACAGGAAGATCAAAATCCCATTTTATATACCTGCCGAATATGCCGGGTTGTTCAATCGTCTGCAGGGCACCTGTCTTTCTGAGTTCGGGGGGCCTGTCTGCTGTCAGGAGAATTAGAGGTACTTTCTTTTTAGATGCCTCTATAACTGCCGGGAGGAAATTTGCGACAGCTGTTCCCGAAGTTGAGATCAGAACTGCTGGCCCTTTCCCTCCGGAACTTATTCCAAGAGCATAAAATCCCAGCCCTCTTTCATCAAAATGGACCGTTTTTTCTGCCTTTTCACACTCAGCCGCAGATATAGTGAGTGGAGTTGATCTAGACCCAGGTGCAATACAAAATCTTTGTGCCCCGTTCCTGGCCAACTCTTCAATAATAAGCCCTGACCACAAATAATTTATGTTCGGTATTTTTTCAATTTTCATATTTTAATATTTTTTTGTATTTTTTTATTTTTAAATCTATTTCTTCCCATTCTCTTTCCGGATCTGACCCCTTAACAATCCCCGCGCCGGAATATACATATATTTTTTTACTATTAATAAGCATTGATCTTATACCTACATAATAATCTGAAATATCTTTTCCGGCAAATCCCACTATTCCAGCATACCACCCTCTCGGAAATTGTTCCTCTTTTTGAAGTATCTCAAGGCTTTTTTTCAGGGGAAGCCCCGAAACAGCCGGTGTGGGAAATAATTTGTCCAGGATCTCTCCATCTGTAATGCCCTTTTTCAATTTCCCGCTGATTCTTCTGTACAAATGCTGAAGATTTGAAAGCTTTAAAAGCACCCTCTCTGATATCGCAACCGGTTCACAGATAGGATGGAGTTTGTTCACGATATCATTTGTAACAAAATCATGTTCCAGCTTCTCCTTTTTCGAATCCAGAAGTTGATCCCCGTATGATTTGTCTTTGGCTTTATCACTTCCTCTTTTTGTTGTCCCTGCAACTGATTCAGTGGTAAGCAGTTCACCGTCCCGATGAAATAGTCTCTCCGGAGTGGAACCTGCGAAAAAATCCTCTCCATTAAATGTTAATAAAAAATGGGCTGCAAAATCACCGGATCTTTTAAGGTCGGAAACAACTTTAAATGGATCAACATTTCCTGAATTGCTCAATTCGATACGCCTTGCCGCCACAATTTTCTCAATTTCTCCTTTTTTTATCTTCTCCAGATAAGAGGATATCGTGGCTATCCACCCCTCCCTGTCAGGAGTAAATTTAATAAAACTGCATTTTCCGGATTTTTCATGTTTTTCAGGAACAGCAAGGATGATATTTTCCACATCATTTATAACCCGGTTTATTTCATCTCCCGTTAGTTCTGAATTTAATATATTAATTGCAAAATATGCTTTATTATCTCTTTTTATATATTCAAATCTGGGAAGGAAAAACTTGAAGCTCCCGAAAGATTCCCACTCGCTTGCAGCAGGAATATCTTTGCAAAATGAAACTCCGCCATACAATCTGACCCCATCCGAGAGAATATCGTTTAGTCTTTTAAAATATGAAGTCAGATCTTCACCGGGATCCGGAATAATTTGATAAGAACATCCTGAAGCAGCAACTAAAGGCTCTTCTATACTGCGAGATTCAAAATAAATTTTTTCCCTGTTCGGCTGGACTTTAAGCCATAATAACTGGTCAACAATCTCCGTTCTGAATTCAAACCGGACAAATATCTTCCCGGGAAGGGCTTTTGCCATGTTTTTTTTGATCTTCTTCAGAATTACATTTTTCAGTTCTGCAAAAGGGACAAGTTTCTTATCCATTTGCTTTGATCCCCTTATAAATAGTAACAATTCCCATTGTCAGAGGGAATTTTTCGCATTCGGTAAATCCCGCCTCTTCCATTAACTTTATGAATTTATCTCCATACGGGAATACCTCTATTGTTTTATTAAGATAACGGTAAGCTTCAACGTCACCGGATACGATCTTTCCGATTACAGGTAGAATATACCGGAGATAGAAAAGATGGAGGCTCTTTAGAAATTTTTTCTCTGGCAAAGAGAACTCAAGTATCAACGTACACCCCTCATTCGAGAGAGTTCTGTGAATATCTTTAAGGGCAATAACAGGTTCTGAAATATTCCTGATGCCGAAAGCCATAGTTGCAATGTCAAAACTTCCGGTTTTTACGGGGATTGAGTTTGCATCTCCAAGGATAAACTCAACCTCACCGCTTTTTCCTCTTTTAACACTTTTCCTGACTGCATACGACAGCATGTTAAAAGACATATCTACACCAACGGCTTTATTAAACCCGCCTGAATGTTTGATGAGACTAAACAAAACATCGCCGGTCCCTGTCGCAAGGTCAAGCAGTTTTCCGTCTCTTTTCCTTCCGGTAAGACTTGAAAGTTTCTTTCTCCAGTGGAAATCAAATCCGAGAGAAAGAAGATGATTAAGAAGATCATATTTTTTATAGATCCGGTCAAAGATCTTCCATGCATTCTTTTTTTCTTCTATATATTTACCTTGATCATTATCCATTTAAATTAAGAACGATGATATCATATGAAAATTTCTAATTCAACTGAAACTAAAGTCCTGCAGGTCACTTTGACATCGTGAAAGTATGAATCTATAATCCACCTATAAAACAATGAAAACTATTATAGAATTGAGAAAGGAAATAGACAGGATAGACAAAGATATTGTCAGGCTTTTAATTGAGAGGATGGATATTTCAAGAGAGATAGGAAACACAAAAGAGAAGATAACCGACAAATCCCGTGAAATGACAGTTATAATCAATGCACTGAATACATCAGAAGAAAAACTTGACCCCACCTTCCTCAGAGAGCTTTACGAATTGATCATTGCAGAGAGCAAAAGAGTTCAGCTTGATTAAATAAGAAGGTGATCTTTTTCCACTGAATATTTAAATACATCTGGCCTTGAATAATGCCCGGACACATCAAACATTCTTTTCGCAGCAATGATCTCATCCAGATCAATATCTGCATAGATAATTTCCTCTTTCCCATCAACAGGGCCTGCAATAAACTCACCCCTGGGATTGATTATGCAGCTTTTCCCTGTGTTTATCCACTCTCTCCCTTCTGGATAAAGTGTTTTGAAATTAAGTCTATCCGGGATGTCGTCCATTTTTAGTGCCATACACGACCCTACTACAAACATTCCGCCCTCTCTCGCAATATGTCTCAGGCTCAACAACCAATTATCACTCTTGTCCCAGGTTGGAGCTGCAAGGATCTGTACACCGGCATCATACATCGCCTGACGGGCGAGAGGCATATAATTCTCCCAGCAGATCAGGCCTCCAAGCTTTCCGATTGAAGTTTCAAATGTGTGAAGCGTGCTTCCGTCTCCCCGGGCCCAGACCAACCGCTCCCCGCCTGTTGGAATCAGCTTTCTGTGAATTCCCTCTACCTCTCCTTTCTCACTTATATAAAGAAGGCTGTTGTAAAGGCTCCCTCCACTCGATTCCTTGTTGATCTCGTTAATGCCAATAACCACATAAATGTTGTTTTCCCCTGCAACTTTACACAATTTCTGTATTGATTCGTCTCCTGCGGATACTCCATTCTTTATCAATTCAAGGTACAGATCATTCAATTCTTTTGATCTGCTGTTGGGGATCAACCATACCCAGTCCGGATAGCCCGGGATAAACGCCTCCGGAAAAACTATCAGATTGGCGCCATCTTTTGCTGCTTCTTCAATTAGATGGCACACTTTTTCCACCGTTGCCTCTTTATTTAAATATATCGGTGAAGCCTGTACTGCAGCGATTTTTATGTTTTGTATTTTATTCTTCATAACTATCTCCTCTCCCTGCACCATAAAAAAATCATATTATGCAGGGGAATATTTTGCACCGGAAAAATACTTAACTCCCGGATCTGAATCTTAATCCGTTATGTCGGGATTCAGATGTTAACGTCCAAGCGCCTCTTTCAGTTGAGCAAGATGATGAAAGCTGTGCCGGAGAGCATGATCTTCTATAAAGAACTGAGTTGTAAGAGGTGCATCCGCATTTAATGAGACGGAGGCTGCATTATCAAGTTCTTCATCCGTAAATAACCTGACCGCATCTGCAGCAACTTTATAATTTTTTCGCAAGAGATCAATTGTTTCGTTCTTCCCTGCAAGATCAAATTCTACAGAATGGCTGGCATTCATATCGTCAATCACCTGTTTTGTCGCACCTGTTATAGGTTTTCCCGAAGCAAGGATTTGAGCCAATTCTATCTCTACTGGATAAACACTCGCTACATGGTGTACGATCACACCCAATTTTCTTCCCCCGTCGGCAACCACACTGCTCCACTCTGAGTCTGACATATTTTCAGCAAAAGCAGCAAGAGCTTCTGCACCTTTCTCAAGCCTGTCAGCAAGGACATTCGCTCTAAAGTTGTTTTTTATATTTGAATTCATTTTGTTTTCTCCTCAGGCTATATATAACCATGCTGGGTATATTAAGCGATTGATTTTGTTTTTACAAGTATTTTATAAAAAAAAGACTCTCTCTTTGACTTAATTCTGGTTATTTGATTTCTGTTACATCCCAATTCTTGTTGACCCAGAGGCCTATTACCTCTGGATTATTGAACCTCTCTTTAACAGTTTTAACTGCTTCAAAAGTATGCAACCACTGCTCCTCTTCATTTGCCGGATTTCCCGCACAATCAAAATGACCTATTATTGCAATGTGTTTTGACCCGTGTTTTTTAACAGATATTTCAATACGACTAAAAATTGATTCTATCAGCTTGTCATCTGAGCCCTCTGCGAGTATTTTATTAGGGCCCGGTTCGGTTATCATATCAACATAGTTTGTCTTGTACTTCTTCTTAAGGTAATTTATCACAGGCTCCTGGACCCTGCCATCCATACAATTGATCGCTGTACAAAAACTCATTTTATCTCCTGTTTTCTCTTCTGATGTGATGAAATCATTTTAATTATTTCTTCGAGCTATCAAATTTTCCAGATAACGTGATTTGATCTGATTGCTGGCAACAATTTGTTTTATCGGAGGAAGCTTCAGAATAACACCTAGAACAGCCGCTAACGCCCTGTGGCTCCACAACACCCTGTTATCAAAAAACAAATGCTGCAGTTTGCCTCTCTCGATAGCCATGACAACAGCTCTGTGAGTACCATTGAGTGGTGTAAGTACTCTTTTTAGCCGCGACTCAAGAGAAATGCTCTCTTTAGGGCATGCCCTGGCACATACGCCACAACCGAGACAAAGAGACTCATCCAACTTTGCTGTTTTTTGTTTTGGTTTTTTAGGATCATTAGTGGAAACAAGTGCCATAGCCTCTACCGGACAGGCAGACACACAATTCCCGCACCCATTACATTCCGACTCATCCACAACCGGCAGAAAATTTGTAGTATGGACCGGGTCTAAAATCGCAAATTTTCTTGCCGCGATCATCGCCTCACAGCAACATCCGCAGCAGTTACAGATAAAGTTGACTTTTTCCCTTACATTTTCACCGAACTGGACAAGGTTATTCTCATAAGCAACCTGCAGAAGGTCCATACACTCTTTTTCATCTACCTTCCTTGCAACACCGTGATTGGTCAATGATTTCGCTGTGTTATTAAAGGTCATACAGATATCTTTTGGTGCATCACAATCTTTGCCCATATGCTCCATTTTGTGTCTGCAATAACAAATTCCAACACCAATATGCGTAGCAGTCTTAATCACCTCTGTAGCCCGTTCATAATCCAGAACATAGAGAGCATTATCACTTGAAAGCGCAGGCTCCTGAACAAATGTCCGGCCTAATTGAGTATCACCTCTTGTAAATAATTCTTTAATAAAGTCTTCTTCAATATTCAAATATTGATAAAACAATTCACTTAAAACTTTCTGATCGATATCATCCCTGATCCGCATCAGAGAAAACTCAAAAAACCCGGCCATCGGAGGTGGTAGCGAGTAGACCATCTCCCCGTTCTGCTCAACATCCACAAGGATCGCCCTCTCCGATAACATATCAAGAACATGTCGTGTGGAAACCATATCCATTTTCCATATAATACTGGCTTTTTTTGCAGTAAAAGGTTTGATCGGTAATAGAGATACCAATCCCGCTTCTTTTTCACTGAAGAGCATTTTAAGAATTTTGAATAACACATCTGAAGGAGGCGCGCCCTGCGGAAAACGGTTTAATCTGTCAACTAAGGCTGAATATCCTTTTTTAATAGTTCTGTGAGCCATTATTATTCAAGACCTCCTGCATTTATGCATCAGGTTTTCTCCTTGATTTTCTAAGTTTTCTCCAGAATGATTTATAAAGAAAGCTTTCCTCATCCAGTTCACATAGCTGTTTGAACATCGGTTTATTCACTGTCAGAGCAAGAATATCGGGAGGGAGATGTTCTCTCATCGCAATATCGGTAGCTCCTATAACAGCTTTAGGTATGGCTGGATCAAAATTTTTAAATAATGCTGCAATTTGCCCGCAACCCGAGCCAAAAGAAGTAATTGCGGGGTATTCTGTTACATATGAATTATTATATTCTGCTCCAAGGAGCAGCAAGCTTAATTGATCGGGATTAACATAAAATGTAATGGTTTTTAAAAAATCATATTGTTCATCTTTCAAGGGGCCGATCACAACATATTTTTTCTCTATATTATATGGTTTCTGGTTATCAAGCCATTTAGACATCAGTTCATCTGAGGATTTGAATCCCTCCCGCTGATTCAGGGACCTGGCAAAAATTTCACGAGACTCGCGATCCGTTCCCATCGATTTAACGGCCCACCCGGGCATAACACCACCAACCCAATAACCACCACCCGGACAGCTGCAATTTCCTTCAGATATTATGAGGCTTTCTCCCTTTAACCAATTCTTGTAGCAGGAAAAAATACAACGCTCGGGTTTGGCAAAGGGTTCAAAAGGCTCTGGATCAATTACATCATAGAATCCGATCAATGGAGTCTCAATTCCCGATAGTTCTAATAAATTTTTTGCATCCGGGATCATATCCTCGCTCCCTTCATCAGTTTTCAGTTATTACTACATTATCAGGTAAAATATTCCAATTGACAAACCGACAAGAAAAACAGCAGCTGATGAACACCCCCTGCCGCCTTTGCTCACTAAGTGCTCATATTTTTTAGGATTACGTTCGACAAGGCCTCTGATATGCTCTTCAACAAATTCTTTCGATTCTTTCAGCCCCAGTCCGGAAAATTTCCTGTATAGTTTTATTGCTTCGATCTTATTTCCGGATTCAAGAGCTTTTTCAATTTCATCAAATTGTTCCCTGCTTAGTTGGTCTGCCATTCCACATTTCTCCTTTTATAAAATAAACGTCTCATTTTTAAATGAAAAACCAAATATTTCCATCTCCTTTAAAATAGGTTCATACATTACTTTTTCAGAAGGTATACAAACACCTGTTTTTGAAATTTTTCCTTCCAGGATCAATTTTGCAGCGATAGCCGGTGGGAGAGAGACAGCCCTTGCCATGGCGGAATCACCATTCGGAATACCTTCTACCATCATGCTGGAAATTTGTTTCTCTTTTCTATCGGTAAACTCAACAACCATCTCGTTATGAACAATTATCATATCTTTTTCATGAGGCTCGTATCCCATTTTTTTAAGCATCAGGTCCACAAGGAGATTTGAATTTGTTCCATTGCTTATTGATATCTGAATATCATCAAATAAACCGAGCCAATCTAATTTTTTTACAAAATCATCATTAGCATCCAAATTTAATGCTCCGGCAAATTTACCTCTTATATCTTCTGTATTTGGAGAGCCGATGAGATCAGCAATAAATTCAGCATATGTAGTATTCTCAAAATTCTTCTCTTCTTTATTTTCAATCAATTTAATTTTCAGAAGATTTACCATGGTATTGCAATAACCTGTATACCTTAGTAATCCTTTGTAGATAGAAATGTTCTTTTCTAATCCGAATTCTTTCAAATATCGGGTACTATCATTACTCGGATAAGTTTCAAATATACCGATCCCGTGAATATTTACTAATTTATGGTGTTCAAACTTTGCAGGTACTTCGATAATTTTTCCCTCTATCTGATATGTGGCAGGGGAAACTGCTGAGCGCATAAGTCCGTTCGGGTCCCATGAGAATTTATAACCCCATGGATTTCGATTATGCTCAAATGAAGGTAATCCTGCCCCGTAGGAATCAATTTTTGTTATTTCCCCTCCCCTGGAATGCACTTTATCGATCATTTGTTTCAGACCCATATTATCAAGCCCGGGATCTTCACCAAGTTCAGTAAGAATAAGTGTGTCCTGTTTTTTTGCCTCTTCATCGAAACAGGCAATTCCGGGGTGTTTAAAGTCTGTTGTTATCATAGTAGTTTTATGTTTCAGACATAGTTCGGCAACTACGGAATGACAAGATCTGGGTATCATAACAACAACAAGATCTACATCAATGATAATTTTTTCCAGAACATCAACCTGATCAATTGTCCAGCTGACAGAAGTACCAAGCTGTCTCCCTTCAATTATTTTTTCTGCCTTTGATACAGTCCTTGTTGCAACAATAACTTCATATTTACAAATATCAATAAAATAATCGATCATTGGTTTTACTACATAACCTGCACCCAGCACTGCTATTTTTTTCATGTTTATTCCCTTCTTCTACTATTAAAGAGTATTGCATAGTGCAGGCACATTCTCCAGTGATCATCAGGCAAAGATTGATTTCTGTCAAAGCGGTTTCGTAAATTCTTCAGGTGTAACCACATAACATTGTTTACTTTAATTTTTTTTACAAAATTTATATAGAATCCAGGACTTTATTGTCATCCAAAACATATAATAATTTAACTCAATCTTTTTATTTCCTTTAAAAGTTCGTCCATTACAACCGAAGCTTTCCCCTTAAGGAAAATATCAGTTATTTTATTTGTATAATTTGAAGGAGAAATATTCACTTCAACAATCTTTTTTCCCTTTTTTTTTGCTTCATACGGGATCATTGAGGCAGGCATTATTTCACCTGAAGTGCCTATCACCAGGAACAGGTCCGCGTTTTTTACTTCTTTCCAGGATTTCCGGTTTTCTTCGATCGGGATCGGCTCGCCGAAAAATACAAAATCGGGTTTTAATACAGAATTACATTTTTCACACCTGGGTGGAAGTTTTTCAAGATCTATATTCCGTGAAGATTCTTTATGTCCACATCCGACACAGACAAGGTCCCTCGAGTTTCCGTGAAACTCAAAAACTTCTTTGCTGCCGGCATCATAATGGAGGTTATCTATGTTCTGAGTTATAACGGAATGAAGATGTCCCATCTCCTCCAGCTCCGCAAGAACAAAATGTGCCCTGTTCGGCTTCACATTTTCAAAAAAATCGTAGAATATCTCCTTAATTACCTTCCATGACTCATCAGGATTCATATTGAAATATCCGATCTCAAGGACCTGCGGATCATATTTGTCCCATAGCCCGCCCTCACCACGGAAGGGAGGGACCCCGCTCTCAACAGATATTCCAGCACCTGTAAATGCAGTTGTCCTTGAAGAGTTGAGAATTAGATCAGCAGCTTTTTGTATCAATTCGGTATTCATACTATCTATTTCCATTCTTCATTTATAAACAACCATAATCATTCAAGCTTAATATATACTACCATTATCTGTGAAATAAGCAGAGCGAGAATACTTGTAAAACTATTTTTATCAAATAGAAAAATCCCTTCACTGGCGGTCATATCAGGGATATCAATTTTATAAGGTGTACAATTATAAATATTACTCGATTTTTTATTCTCATCTTTATCCGAATTTAATTAAAAAAATTCAATATTTATTTAATCAGATTTATTTAATTGTTTATTTATCCAGGCGACCGCACTTTTCTCATCACTGAACACTTCTGACAAAAACCCCTCATCCCCCATATAAGCATGGTACATTCTCGTCATTCCATATTGATTGTCAGATTTTGAAATAAGAGCCACAATAAAATCCGAGTTTATCTTAGCCGCTTCCTTTTCCTGATCTGCTATTACTCTTACTTCAGAACCATTCACACGATATTCTGTACATTCGGTTCGGTCAGCAATCTTATATCTATAGTTTGAAAAATCTTTTCTACTATAGATATCTTTGTTAGCTTCAATTATGTCATTCCCTGTCACCAGACCATAGGCAATGTACTTAATCCCCAAACCATCTTCTGTATATTTAATTTTGATGGGCATCTGAATTAGTCGAACAAATAATAATATAATTAATTTAATAACAATTTCAACAAAGTTAAATTTATCACAAAAAAAAGTTATGAAGTTTTTGGTCTCTCATCCTGTTTTAATATCTTTTTTTCAATTAAACGCCATCACTCTTTTCAGCTAGTTTTTTAAAAAACTTTCGACCTCTTTAGGATTTTTTATCCATGAAAACTTCAAATACTCCTTGTGACTCTCTCCACCTGAATCCAACCTCTCCTTCTTGTCAAATATAGCATCCCCTGTACCGTCGTGTTTTTCTTTCCGGTAAATATTTTTAAGTTCTTCCGGAGGATAACTGCGAATTGTCACTATTCTTCCACCTACAATCGTTATCGCTCTCATGTTAGTGATCACATAAACTGTTTTGAGTGCCCTCCTGTACACCCATTTGATGTTTACCCGATATTGGTATATAATTCACCTTAAATTTTTATTATATCTGATTGAAAATAATCAAAAAAAAGGAGAAATTTATGATCAAACCACACGGTTCGGATACTCTCAATCCATTATATGTACAGGATAATAGTAAGAGAGAAGAATTATTAAAAGAGGCTGCAGGCCTGACCTCAATAGTAGTTAGTTCCCAGGCTGCTGCAAATGCAGTAATGCTTGGAAGTGGATATTTCAATCCACTCAAAGGATATATGAACCTTGCTGACGCAAAAAGTGTTGCAGAAAAGATGTATACATCTGAGGGAATATTTTTCCCTGTTCCGGTTTTAAACCTTGTTGAAGATGCCGGATCGATTAAACCAGGAAACAGAATCGCTTTAAAAGACCCGAATGTTGACGGGAATCCTGTATTAGCAATTCAGACTGTTGAAGCAATCGAAGAGTTGTCAGATGCCGATAAAAAAATGATCGGCGATAAAGTGTACGGAACTGACGATACAGAACACCCCGGCCTCTCTATATGGGAAAGCCTTGGTAATTTTATCGTATCCGGCTCTATAGAAGTGTTGAATTTTTCATATTTTGAAACTGAATTTCCGGAAACATTCAGAACCGCATACCAGATCAGAGAAGAGATCGGAAAATTGGGATGGGAAAAGGTTGTGGCATTTCAGACAA
Source organism: Candidatus Aminicenantota bacterium (assembly GCA_029938635.1). Lineage (GTDB taxonomy): Bacteria > Acidobacteriota > Aminicenantia > UBA2199 > UBA2199 > UBA647. The sequence goes on along the minus strand of JAOZUQ010000014.1, from coordinate 33,885 downwards.
GGAACCCGATGCACAGAGCGCACGAAGAGTTGTGCAAAATGGCAAAAGATGGAGTTAATGCAGACGGAATTCTTATTCATATGCTCCTTGGTAAACTGAAGAAAGGAGATATTCCCGCTCCGGTCAGAGATGCCTCAATCAGAAAGATGGTTGACCTCTATTTCCCACCGAACACAGTGATGATAACCGGTTACGGATTTGACATGCTTTATGCAGGTCCGAGAGAAGCAGTCCTCCATGCATTGTTCAGGCAAAATAGTGGTTGTACCCACCTTATTGTAGGACGTGATCATGCAGGTGTCGGTTCATATTACGGGCCATTTGATGCTCAGAAGATATTTGATGATGAAGTTCCTGCAGATGCTCTTGAAATTGAGATATTCAAAGCCGACCATACAGCATGGTCGAAGAAACTTAATAAAGTTATCATGATGAACTCTGTTGATGACCATGGCAGAGATGACTGGGTATTCCTGTCAGGTACCAAAGTAAGAGAATTGCTTGCAAACGGTGAGAAACTCCCCATAGAATTCTCAAGGCCTGAAGTTGCAGAAATACTGGGTGAATTTTACAGATCAGAAGCCGGAAAATAATAAAACAATTAAAATAATTACATAGGGGCGGATCTTTGATCCGCCCTTTTTTTTTATTTTTGATGTGGTTTGAGCATTATAGCCAGCCCTCCCCCTTTAGCGAGATGGATCTGCCGATTGTATGCGTTGTCAACAATCAATCTGGTCTGTTTATAATCTATAGCAATTCTATCGGCGTTTATCCCGTCCGTATAGAGGACCATTTCAAATAATTTGCCTTCAGGTAGAAAAGAGAGATCCAGATCCAGGTCCCTGCCATTCCAGTCGGCCATTCCGCCAACATACCATTCGTCACCATGCCTTCGTGCTATCAGCAAATAATCAGAGACCCGGGCTTCAAGAACAACGGTTTCATCCCATACGGTAGGAACAGAAGATAAAAACTCCATGCATTCAGGCTCTTTATAATAATTGGAAGGGGTGTCACACAACATTTGCAAAGGACTTTCATAGCAAACGAACATGGCCAATTGATGACATCGGGTTCCCATGCTCATAGGTGTTTCAAAAATCGGTTTAAAATCTTTTTGTTGTGCATTGTTCATAGCACCCGGAGTATAATCCATGGGGCCTGCCATCATTCTGCCGAACGGAATAATGAGATCATGTTCAGGCGTTTGACGTGTACTCCACTTAAACTGCTCCCCTCCATTCACCCCTTCCCGGGTCAGAACATTAGGATACATTCTCCTGATTCCCGCAGGTTTAAATGAGCCATGAAAATTAACCAACAAATGGTGCTCGGCAGCTTTGTGCGCAATCTTGTGATAGAAATTAACCATCTCTTGATCATCCCGGTTCATAAAATCCACTTTAATTCCTCTTATGCCCCAGACTTCAAATTGATCCAGCGATCTTTCCAGCTGATCTTCCAGGGTTTTCCAGACACACCACAGGAAAACACCAACCTTTTTCTCTTTTGCATAGGACAATATTTCTTCTATATCTATCTCGGGAGAGATCGATGACAGATCTCCCAAAGTGTACCAGCCTTCATCCAATAGAATATTTTCTATATTGTAAGCTGCGGCAAAATCGATATAGTATTTGTAGGTTTTAGTATTAACTCCTGCCTTAAAATCTACACCATAGATGTTGTTTGCATTCCACCAGTCCCATGCCACTTTGCCGGGCTGTATCCATGAAGAATCATCTATCCTGAGTGGCGAGGCTAAAATATAAGTTAATTGATTTTTAATCAGATCAGCATCATTTTCAGCAATAGCAAAAATTCGCCAGGGGAAGGTCCTTGTCCCGGAAGTTTTGGCTATATAATTTTCCCTTTTCAAAATTGGCAATTTCCTGTCTGATCTTTTACCTGTGACCTTAGGATATTTAGCAGAAACACGAAACAGCTTATTGCTATTCCCCCCTCTGAGCCACATCCCCGGATAATCAATCAGATCGGTTTCAGTAATTACAATTTTCGGCCCTTCGGCAGGATTTAGAATCAAGGGTAAGCTTGCCAGATCTGCAGGATTTGTTTTTTTTAATGATCTGTAATCAAAATAAACCTGGTTATGTGACTGGAAACGTTTTTCCTCCCCCCACCACATCATGTGATTTTCAGGAAATTCATATATCCCCGTTTCGGACATTACCGTAATATCTACTCCGATATTTGTTCCGAACCGATATGCAACACCATTATTATAAGCCCTGAGCGTCAGATAATAACCCTTCTTAAAATGAATTATCAATTCATTACAGCGGTTATTTATGATTGCCTCTTTAACCCTGACAACGGGATGCAAAACTTCAAGGATCTCATTTCTTTCAACTTTCTCCACCTGTGGATTGTATCCAAGAATTCCTGTACTTAAATTCATTGAAATTTCAGAAGGATTCAAAATGGAAACTCCGTTATAATCAATTGAGATCTGTATCTTATTATTGAATTTCAGCTTAAATTCGATCTTTTTGTCAGGAGAATTTATTTTATATTCTTCCCCTCTTTCTTTTGCAGAGATCAGAATAGGTAATAAAAAAATAATTGTCAGTATTTTTATTTTATGCATTATTTCTCCCGTTATTTAGACTTCAGCTCTATCCTTATTTTTTCTTTAGCGTCACCAAAAGAGGATATCCAAACCTCAGGTTTTATCATGAAGTTCTCCAGGTCATATCCAAGAACATAGACCTCAATTCTTTTTCCTATATGGGAATCATTTAAAGGGATGTAATAAGTATAATTTTTATCTCTTTTTGCAGCAACATATTCCCATGTGTTTGACGGAAAGGAGGGAGCTCTGTCGGGTGCGCCTACAAGCCTGCCGCCTATTTTCGCCGCAACATAGGCACCTTCTACACCATGTTTACCATTGATCGCTACACTCAAATAACTGTTTTTCGGGATCTCCTTCAGAATACATTCCGCTTTCCAGCTTTTCACACATTGCATTTTATCGGCATGTGCAAACAAATTTGAGGCACGCCATTTACTACGATCCATTAACTTACCTTTGTTATATCCCTCTATTTCAACGATTTGCTGTGGTTGAACTTTAAATCGCAGGAATCGTGTTTTCTTATGAATCGGGATAGTAATTTTTAATCCGGCAATATATGTGATCGTTTCCCACTTCTGCAGATCGGATGAGATCTCAACATAACTGCCTTCTCCCGGCAACAGAGGCTGAAGCGAAAAATAGTCCGGTACATGGATTACGATCTCATCTACTCCGGAAACTTCGCCCAGATCCAGCCGCAAGGTCCCTTTTTTGATCCGTAGATCAATATCATATTTTTGAGATGGCCAGAATCCTGTTGTTTTATCTGAGTCAAACAGATTTCTATCCCACACCCCTCTTTCTATAAAAACTTTTTGCTTAAAAAAAGCATCCCTGGCATTTTTCACTGCATCAATATGTGTTTCTCCCGACCGGAAAAAAGACCGAACCTCAAGAGCATTGTTGTCAGCTGCAAAAACTGTTACTTCGTATAATGCCGATGCATCATCAGGCACATTCACTTCTATTAATTCTCCAATTAATCTGTGGTGAGCTGATATTATTTTTTTACCGGAAAATTTAACTTTACTCTTTTCCCCCCTTAATAATTTATGGTCTGTAATGCCATTTATCTTTCCCCATTCGTATTTATCGAAATCCATAAGACTGAACATAACTTCCGTACCGGGATCGCCCAGAAGATCGATCATTATACTTTTATCACCCGTATTTCTAACAACATTAAAGGGAGTACCCTTGATAAGTGGTTCATTATAATGCTCTGTTGTTGCTGTAAAAAGTGCCGCCCTGAATGGCTCAACCCGTACTTTTACTTTTTCATTAAAATCAAAACTGCCAATAAACTTTTCATATGGGTGAACTTGAATCAATTGAACATTTCCACTCCTTGAAATACCGATCTCTTCACCAAGTGAAACCTTATATTCCACGGGCACCCACGAGAGATTCCTGAACGTTACCAGTCTTGTTTTACCGTTACCGCGGGATACTGCATAGGGCCCGTAATTTGCTTCAGGCAAAACAATTCCATCCACAAGAATACCCCTGTACTTTCTGTGTAAGTTGAATATCCTCGCCAGTTTGGGAAACTCGTCATCACGCAACAGCCAGGGACTTCCATAGATTTGAGGAGAGAGGATCAGATTTCTGTTAAAAGCCTGTAAAACAAGATCATCATCCCAATTATTTAGGCATGAAGAGATACAAACACCATGATCTTCGGTGAGACGTTTAAGCCCCGGCACCAACCCTCTTGAAATTGCCCCTGCCCTGTGATGCGGCGCTGTAGTATTGTTTGTCATAAAAACATCTATATATGTTTCTGCACCACCCCATAAAAATGTAGTAGCGTAGGCCTTCGCTTTTTGTAGGCCGAGCCTGTGATTTAAAAGGATCAGATCAGAACTATACTTTCTGCATTGCTGCATCATATTGATAAAGGCATCTTCTTTTTCAGGCCGCAGTGGGCCGCAAACAGCATCAAGCTTGAATAAAGCAAAATGATAATCCCTGCATAATTTCACCATCTGCTCTGTCCGTGCCCACTCCTCCTCCGGATCATCCCCGAAACCATCAGGGCCGCCCCAAATTCCCAATCGGATCCCCAATTTATTTGCCTTGTTATAAACAGGGCCAAAACCATTAGGAAATTGTCGTTTAAATCTATCTGAATTAATGCTCCCATAAAAGCGCTTCCCGTCAATAGCTCCTGCATCAAAAGCGTAAATATCTAATTGCATTCCATACTCTTCTTTCAGCCATTTGAAAAAATCGAGATTTATTTGTGTATGCTTCTCAGTTGCCCCTTCGTTTGTGTTATTTATCCAGCTGAAATATTCGGCCCTGGATGGCGTTTTCTCATCAGCGCCGGGAAAAACGGCTTCCTTTGTATAGGAAACAGAAAATAAAAAAATCAGCAAAATGAGAAATAAACAAATTTTATTATTCATGATCAATTCCTTTTTTTGCATTTACCAATATCCGTAATCGTTCTGCAGCATATTCTGTCGTAAAATCCCGCTGCGGCATAGCGAACATTTCATAACCCACCATAAACTTTTTAATGGTTGATGATCGTAAGAGCGGCGGATAAAAACTCATTTCCCAATGCCAGTGTTTGTTTTCTTCTCCATTTGCAAGAGCCTGATTTATTCCGGCAGAGTAGGGAAAAGAACAATTGAAAAGTTTGTCGTAACAAGAGGTCAGAATCTTTATTGCTTCAGCAAAAGCAGTTTTTTGTTTTTGTGTCATTAAGCCGATGTGTGCTTGAGGTATTTTGGGAACTATCATCGCCTCGAAGGGCCAGACAGCCCAGAAAGGAGTCAATATTACGAAATCCTCATTTTCAAAAATGATACGTTCCTTTAAATTCAACTCCTGCTTCAGATAATCTTCCAGAAGACCTGAACGATTCTTATTGAAATACTTCTTTTGATTGATATCTCTTTTTTCTACTTCATTGGGAATGGAGCTCTGAGCCCATATCTGTCCGTGTGGATGTGAGTTGCTACAACCCATAATATTACCTTTATTCTCAAAGATCTGTACATAATTAATATAAGATAATTTACCCAACTTCAGATATTCGGACTGCCAGACTGAGATCACCTCACCGATAGCACTTATTGACATATCCGGCAGGCTTTTTGAATGATCCGGGGAAAAACAAATGACCTTACAAACACCTTTTTCACCTGCGGCTTTCAGAAGTCTATCATTTATTTCAAAATCAGGACTATCCTGCTGTAATGCAGAAAAGTCATTCTCAAAAACAAAAGTGGAAGTGTATTTTAAATTGACAGCCCCATTGGCCCGCTGATTACCCGGGCACAAATAGCAATCCGGTTCATATGATCTTTGTTTAGGTATTGAGCCTTTTTCATGCTTCCCCAGCCATGGACGCCGGGTGCGGTGCGGTGACACCAGCACCCATTCACCACTTAAAATGTTAAATCGCTTATGTGAATGGTTTTCAAGATGTTTTTTCATCAGATTTTATGTTTATTTGAATTTTGACAGCTCATTTGTAATCCTGAATTATGAAAACACAACATAAATACTTATGACGATAATAGTTATTGCTATACTGAATATTCTTAGGTGTTTCCATGGTGTGATATCTACATCATGGGTAAAAACCTGTTTATATGCCTCTTTTCTCGGAGCCATTTTCCCGATAATCAGCATTACTATCACGTTAAGCACAAACAATATGGCCATAACGTGCAGATAGTGTGGATAGTTGCCGGCCCCGAAAACATAGGGTTTTAATATGAACTGGCTGATGCTGTACAATGTTACCCCGGACAGGATTGCAATTTTTGCAGCTATGGCCGGAACGAATTTTGTAAATATCCCAACCAGAATAATTGTAAGGATAGGAATGCTGTAGCACCCGTTCACTTCCTGCAGATAACCGAATAAACCATGGGGCGCTTTTGCAATTAAAGGGGCAATGCTCATGGACATAATAGCCAGCACAACACCATAAAGTTTACCTGCTTTTACTGTTTGCACTTCACTGGCATCTTTTTTAATATACGTTTTGTAAATATCCAGGCTGAATAAGGTTATTGAACTGTTTACTGCTGAATTAAAGGAACTAAGGATCGCCCCGAAAAGAACAGCTGCGAAAAAACCCAGCAAATATGCCGGCAAGACACGGTTTACCAGCATGGGATATGCCTGGTCCGGATTTTCCAGAGTCCCGCCAAACATGTGAACAGCTATAATACCCGGTAAAACAACGATCAGCGGTCCCAGTATTTTTATAAAAGCTGCCAGTAACAAACCCTTTTGCCCCTCTTTCAGATCTTTCGCCCCCAGAGCCCTTTGAATTATCGCCTGGTTAGTTCCCCAATAAAATAATTGCACCAGCATCATTCCTGTAAAAATAGTGGAGAAAGGGACAGAAGCAGTACTGCTACCGATTATATTAAATTTTTCGGGATGTGCCTGGAACAACACTTTCATACCATTCAGAATATTCCCCGAACCAATGGCCATTAATCCGAAAACAGGGACCATGGCACCACCTATTAAAAGACCTAGGGCATTGATCGTGTCAGAAACAGCAACGGCTTTTAACCCTCCGGAAATGGCATAAACCGACCCGATGCTCCCGATTCCCCAGACAGTGATCCAAAGTGCAGTTGTTTCCGAAACACCAATTAACCCGGCCACATTAAACATTGTGCTGATGGCAAGAGCACCGGAATACAACACAATTGGCAATAGCACTATCATATATCCACTTAAAAACAGGGCGGAGGTTATGATTTTGGTTTTTTTGTCATATCTTTTTTCCAAAAATTGGGGAATTGTGGTGATCCCTCCCTTTAAATACTTTGGCAGGAGAACAATTGCTGTTAAAACCATCGCAACGGCAGCAAGGGTCTCCCAGGCCATTACCAGAATACCTTCTCTGTTGGCCACTCCGTTCAAGCCGACAATTTGTTCTGTGGATAAGTTGGTAAGGAGTAAAGAACCGGCTATTACAACACCCGTTAAACTCCTTCCTCCGAGAAAATATCCATCAGCGGTTTCTCTTGATTTTTTTCTGGTTACAAAATAGGTGATCAAAGCTACTAGTGCTGTAAAAGCTAAAAAAGAAATTATTTGCATTGTTAGTTCCCGCCTGGTTTAATTATCAAAAAAGTGAGCTTCCCATATTTAAATTATTTAATATCTGGATAATTATTTCAATCCTTATCTATAAAAATCAGGGACGGTCTTTTAATTTTTTAATTTTTTTATCCCTCACTTCTGACCCAGCCCAGGCTGCCTTCTCTTCGCCAAGGCAAAGTCAGCAGAGTGTGACGAATTCACCTTGCCTCTCCCAGGGGTAGAGAGGTAAAGGACTATTTACTCAGCTGAACGCTGACAGCTGTGGGCTGAATACGGCGAGCTCATTGTCTTAACTCTGATTCGCCTTTTTTTTCTTAAAATTTTATTATTAATATAATTAGACTGGGGAGGGTATTGATGGAAAAAATAAAATCATATCTGGTTATTGTATTTATTCTCGCAATAATTACTATCAGTTCGCTTGTCTTAAGCCATATGGCTTTATTAGATATTTATCATGCGGAGACCGATGTGTCCATTGAATGGACAATGGTTAGAGTCTCATTTGTGATATTCTGGGTTTTCACCATTCTTACAATGATTACGATTGTTAAAATTTTCAAATCTGATCTGTTCAAAGAGAAAACCGAGAATAAAAAAATATCTGAATGACAGGGATTAAATGAAAATAAGAATAATTGTTGCTTTGTTTATTTTTCTTTCCGGATCATTGTTAGTATCAAAAGAATTGATCATTTCAGATAAAACAAAAATTGCTGAAAACCTAACAAAAGAAATATTAATCTGCAATTTGGCTGATTCAGGAATATATAAACCCCTGGACTTCCACATTATTAATGATTTTTTAATAATAGGTAATTACAAGCCCATTGAAATTGTTAAATTGAACTTATCTGGAAAATTGTTGATCCGAAGCAACAACAAGGAAGGAAGAGGTCCGGGTGAATTTGTGTTTTGCCTTTCACCGAGGAAAGTTGAAACAAATATTGCCTTTTGTGATCTCCCTCATAAGATTATATTTTTTGATTTCAATCTGAACTTTGTTAAAGAGATCAAGTTACAAAAATATACAAGAGATTTTCTATATATTGATCACAAGTATCTGATCTTCCCTGAGAGATCATTATCAAATTTCTATTTGAGCAAATATACTCTTAATGGAGATTTGATAAAAGTATTCGGGAAGAAATTAGATAAAGTTAATAGAAAAGATGAATTATATTATCTGAACAGTCCGCGTTTATTAGCTTATGACGAGAAAAGAAAAACAGTATGGATTGATATGTACAATAAATATGAGCTTAAATCCTATTACAATGAAGTTTTGAAGTATAAAATTAATACAGAATCAGTATTTTTTGAAAAATATAAAGCAATAGATGATGATACCGGAAAAAAAGAAACAAAACTGGATGCCAGGGGAATCAAGCTTGTCTATTCAAATGACAATCTTTTTTACTTTTTCAGGAAAAAAGACAATGCTTATTGTGATGTATTTGACCTGAGAAAGATTGTTCATCTAAAAAGATATAAACTGAAAAATAAATATAAATTAATCAGTCATTTGAGGGAAAATATTTTCTATGGAATTTTATACGATGAAGAAGGTGATCCTCTTCTATATAAAATTGAAATTTCGGGATTCAAGTAAATCAAGGTTCAGACAAATTTTTGTTTCAAAGAAGTAAAGCACCGTCCCCCAATGATCATCCACTATTTATAATAAAAAATTGAGATATCGTGACAATAATATGTATTTAATAAATGACTAGAGGAGGAAAAAATGAAAAAACTTAGTTTAATTGTTTCTTTTTTATTTATTTTATCTTTATTTTCATATTCTCAATCAAATACTGCAGAAAAACCATCAAATGTGAATAATTTAAATCATGAGATAAGGATAAAAACAGATGACAATAATTTCCCCAGCGATAAAAGTTCCATCACAAAGAAAAGAGATAATAAGTATAATCTCCAAAGAAAACCCACAGTACCTAAGAAAAAAATTGTAATCGTTAAGAAGCCCCTATATGCAATTCCCAAGATTGAGGGTGCTTTAAATGTTCCCTTAGGGCCCCTTAGAACGGGGACTCGTGTGTTCCTGAAAGGGAAAAATTTTGGCAAATTCAAAGGGTCTATTGAGGTTTTCGGAGGAAGTTGGCATTTTTTTCTTGAAAATTTAACTTGGGAGAGCGGTTCCAAGGTAAACGGATATGTCCCACAGTCAGCAAACGGTTATCCTAACAAAAATGTGGTAGTAAAAGTAAAAACATCCGCCAACAAATTTAGCAACGGCTGGAAGATGAAATATGAAGGACGGGAAGAAAAATGGTTAACGATTTATCATGGAGTAACACTTGTAAAATGCGGATTTGACGGTAATTGTAACTACTGCACTTATATGTCTTTCGGTTGTGGCACTAATGAAATGTATAAAAAATATGGTGATAATTATGCGTTCTACGGGATGCATGAAAACAGCTGGGGTGCTGTTGGTGATGATGTCGGAGATGACATTTACAAAACAGATCATCTTAAAAATGGCTGGAAATTTAAGAGCCTCCACAAAATTGAATGGTATAAAAGTTCCGGAGGTGAGGTCCTTACTTTGTCACCGCCTTTTCCTGTGGGGGGAACATATTGGGAGCCAAAGGTCCACTGGAAGGTAACGCCCAATGATAAAGTGAGATACAGGGTTAAAATAAAAGTTGAAGGCCCATATGGAACAAATTTTCGATAAAAATTTGGAATGTAAAGTCCACTTTTTTAACCTTTCTTTTTTTCTGTTTTTGCCCAGGAGTCGCGGAGGGATACCGTTCTGTTGAATACGGGTTTGTCAGAATCAGAAAGATTTTCATCAAGACAAAAATACCCCTGACGAAGGAATTGGAAATATTCACCCGGGGCAGCATCTTTTAACGAAGGTTCACATAAAGAGCTTTCAAGGACTTTAAGTGATTCGGGGTTGATAAGCTCAAGAAGCTCTTTGTCACTGCTTCCCGGATCTTCTTCAGTAAAAAGACGGTCATATATCCGGACACTGATCGGTAAAGCATGCTCAGCGGAGACCCAATGGGATGTTCCTTTCACCCTTCTGCCATCATCGGACCATCCGCCCCTTGTTTCGGGGTCATAAGTACACTTTATTTCAAGGATTTCTCCAGTTTTTTCATCTTTGATCACATCAGTACATGTTATGTAATAGGCATGTTTCAGCCTGATCTCTTTTCCGGGTGACAAGCGGAAGAACTTCTTCGGAGGATCTTCCATAAAATCATCCCTCTCAATATATATCTCTTTCGAAAAAGGGATTCTCCTCGTTCCGGCATCAGGATCTTCAGGATTATTCACAGCTTCAAGCTCTTCTGTTTTACCTTCAGGATAATTGGTGATAACCACTTTAAGAGGATCAAGAACAGCCATTACTCTGTTTGCCCTTTTGTTCAGATCTTCTCTTACGCAATGTTCAAGAAGAGCAATATCCACCATACTATCCCTTTTAGCAACCCCGATCCTGTCGGAAAAATCTCTTATCGACTCAGGTGTAAAGCCCCGTCTCCTTAGTCCCGAAACAGTAGGCATGCGAGGATCATCCCATCCCGATACAAGGCCACTATCCACAAGCTGAAGCAGTTTTCTCTTTGACATTATCGTATAATTGAGGTTAAGTCTGGCAAATTCGATCTGCCGGGGAGCAAAAATCTCAAGTTCCTTTATAAACCAGTCGTAAAGGGGTCTGTGATCCTCAAACTCAAGAGTACAGAGAGAATGAGTAACTCCTTCGATAGAGTCAGACTGGCCATGGGCAAAATCATACATGGGATATATCACCCATTTATCTCCTGTCCGGTGGTGATGCGCCTTCAGGATGCGGTAGATCACCGGATCGCGCATATTCAGGTTCCCGGATTTCATATCAATTTTCGCTCTGAGGACATGGCTCCCTTCGTCAAAATCGCCATTCTTCATTTTCTTAAATAACTCCAGACTCTCTTCGGCCGGCCTGTCTCTGAAAGGACTCACCTTTCCGGGTTCGGTTAGAGTACCGCGGTATTCCCGTATTTGCTCTGGTGTCAGTTCACATACAAAAGCCTTCCCTTTTTTTATCAGTTTCAGTGCATATTCATAAAGAGTCTCATAGTAATCAGATGCAAAATAGAGTCTATCCTCCCAGTCGAAACCAAGCCACTTCACATCCTCTTTTATAGAGTCAACATATTCCACATCTTCTTTTCCGGGATTGGTATCATCGAACCTCAGATTGCAAACTCCTCCATGCTTTCCGGCTATTCCGAAATTCAAACAAATTGATTTGGCATGTCCGATATGAATATATCCATTAGGCTCGGGAGGGAATCTTGTCACAACCTTCCCGTCATTCTTGCCATTTTTCAGATCTTCTTCAATTATCGCTTCAATAAAATTTAATCCTGAGCTTCTCTTTTCTTCCATTTTTTCTCCAACGGGAATAATTATAGCATATAAATCTCTGTCTCTCCCTTACCACAGAACCTCTCCAGCCGTGGCCGTGTATTGCTTTTGCGGGACTGGTAGCCCGAGTCTCGTCAATATCGAACACAGGGCGGACGTCCAGCAAAATACCAGCAGGATTTTGCGGTAGCTAAAAGTAAACACGGCCGGAGGCAAAACCAAAAAGGAGGTATCTAATTTACCCCAGCAGGAAAGTCGAAATAAAAGGCAAATATGTTATTAACAGAACTGCAATTATCTGAATAATAAAGAAGGGAATAACATATTTATATATCCTGGCCACCGGCTCCTCAAATCTGTAAGATGCGAGAAATAAATTCAGGCCAATCGGCGGGGTAAGATAGCCGAGTTCCATATTTGCCAGAAAAATGATACCAAGATGTACCGGATGTATTCCGAATATATTTCCTAACGGGATGATCAAGGGGACAACGACCATTATTGCCGAAAAAATGTCCATGAACATACCTGTTACAAGCAATGCCAGATTCAGCATTAACAGGAAAACATACTTTGAGGATATATTTTGCGTAACCCATTCGGTGAGTTTCATTGGTATCTCTGCATCTACAATGAAGTATGAGAGGCCTTTTGCACATGCAAGAATAATAAGAACGCCACCAATGATGGGGATAGATTTAAGCACAACATTCGACAGGTCCCTGATCTTGAGGTCCCTCTTGATAAACACTTCAACAACCAGTGAATAAATAACTGCTATTCCGGCGCTCTCAACAAGCGTGGTCAAGCCTCCGAAATAAGATGCCAAAATTATGAATGGTAAAAGGATTTCCCATATAGATTCCCTGAATGCCTTCACGGCTTCTTTGATATTGAATGGCTCCTTTTCAACTTTATGTTTCTTTGCGTAATAAATGCTATAGAGTGCTATTGCAGTTATCATAAGAATACCCGGGATTATCCCCCCCACAAACATCTCTTTTATGCTTACCTGGGCAGTAACACCGTAAATAATGATAGGCAGACTCGGTGGAAAAAGGAGGCCGATGCTTCCTGAAGCGGTGAGTAATCCGACACTGAAATCCTTTTTATACTTCCCCTTGACCAGAACGTATGATAAAAGTGCTCCCAATGCCAGTATTGTCACACCCGAAGCACCGGTAAATGTCGTAAAAAATCCACTTACAAGGATGGCCATAACTGCAAGCCCTCCCGGGATCCAGGAAAATAGTGCCCGGAAAAGATTTACAAGCCTTTCGCCCGCTTTACTTTCAGACAGGATAAATCCGGTCAATGTAAATAACGGTATTGCTGGAATAGAGGCGCTTATAAGCATTGTGTAAGCTTCATTTGAAATGATCTCCAGAGGCTCCCCGACTCCGGCGAACAAAAGATATCCGATCCCTCCGATTATGATATATATGGGCAGGCCGAATGCTGCAAGGAAAAGAAGTGCAAGGATCAGAGGAAAAGACAGCGATACACCCAGGCTTTGAGAAAATTCAGATACTGAATTAAGAAATTCCGGAGATTCCGGTAATACAGCCTGGAAAAAATTTGATATCTGCCCGAGGGATAAGATAGTTCCGGCAACGAAGCCAGAAAGGACCACATAAAGACGGTTCCCTTTTTTCAATTGCTCCGGAAGGACTCTTGTTGCCATAACCATAAAACCAGCAAACATTATCAGTGAAATTAATCTCAATGAAATGAAACCGATCTTCTGAGTAGTATCAAAAGCGGTATATGAGAAGGAGAGTGATGTCCAGGCCAGGGCTGTTGTTATTGCAGAAGATACAATTGCAACTGTGAACTTAACCCAGGTACCATACGGTTCTTTTAGATTGATGTTTAATGAAAGCGAAAGATGTTTTCCATCTCGTGATGTTATCATCCCCCCGACAAATGTCACAAAAAGAACAAGATGGTGCGTATAATCATAAAGCCCCTCGATCCCCGAATGAAAAAACTTCCGGATTATTACTTCGGAAAAAGGGAGAAATGCAAGAAGGAACAATGAGAGGTAAGCAAGGAAGTTCTCACTCTTCCTGAATACGACAATTAATTTATTTGACATTCTGTTTTTGTCTGTATTGATTTAAATATCCCATCATTTTATCATAAATTGCCTGGGAGAATACTTTGTTTATCAATGAGTCAAATCCCTTTTCGGATGCGGCTCTCCATTTGTCCATGCTCCCTTCCGGAACAGGATGGATCTTCAAACCATGCTTCTTCATGGTTTCAACAGCTTCCGCCTCAAGTGATTTTGTTTTTTTCTGAAGTTTTGCCGAAATCTCTTTTGCTTTCTTCATAAAGTCTTCTCTGAATTTTTCAGGAATTCTTTTCCACATTCTACCAGATATAACAATACCTCCATATATCGGGGCAATCTTCAGTGTAAGCATATGGGGCGCCAGGGGGAAATACTGCCCTGAAGCGGCAACCAGCGGAGGGAGATAAAAAGCATTTACCATCCCGCTCTGAAGTCCCATCATAAGGTCGTTCATATCATTCGGGATTACCTGGTATCCGGATTTTTTCCATACCTGCTCAAGTTCCGGTTCCCCGGTTGTAAAAGACAATTTATGTTTTTTCAGGTCTTTCGGATATTCTATCTTGTTTTTCGAGAAAAAATGTATCCAGCCTGCCATTGACCAGATTATAACTTTATACCCTTTCTTCTCTATCCTCTCTTCAAAAAGGGGATTCATTTTATTTGTTACATACCGGAATTCCTTTTCCGAATTAAAATTAAATGGAATGTTAAGGACATAAAATTCAGAATAGATCTTTGTAAGGCCTCTGTTCGTGAAAACAGCCCCACCCAGGGTACCTACTTTCATTTTCCTTATCATATCCTCTTCGCTTCCGGCAATTCCTCCCGGATATATCTTTACATTTACTTTTCCGCCTGAAATAGCTTTCCACTCACGGCCTAATTCTCTGAGAGCTTTATCCCAGGGAGATTTTGCCGGTGCTATACTGCCTATCTTTATCGTGACTGAGATCAACGGCTGTGCCAAGATCATCAGAATTATAAGTATGAAAATAATTTTACTCTTCATTTTACTCCTCCTCATCAATATCTGCAGGGGTTTCTTTATCTGTTTCGAGAAAAAAGTCCTCTTCGTTCTCAAGATACCATTTTGCCTTACGCTTATTAATAATGTTCACCAACCGGTTCTCCGGGTTCATGTCAACATTGAAAACAGCTGCTTTATTTAATAACTCTCTGAATTCTTTAAAATTTTGAGTATTGATCGATACAGATGTTGCCAGAGAAACAAAGGGAGATATCAGCTTTCCATCTGAATACTCCACAGATTTTTTGAAATTTTCTCTTGCCTTTTCATTACTCCCACCCATATATTCGGGAAGGGAACCATAATAAGATATATAAAAATCATGAATTGAACTTTTTTCAAATTCCGGATCAAGCTTCAGGACCATATCCATAAGTCCTGCTGCTCTGGGCAGGGTTATTCCAATGTCCATGTCAAAAGGATCGATGGAGAAAGCACCAACCCACCCTGCTGCCGCCCAATACAGAAAAGGTGCATCATCTTTCTTCATCATTGTAAGAATTTTTTCAAATTCTTTTTTATTCAGAAGTTCCATAAATCCCGAATGCCTCCTCTCGAGACCGTCCAGCAATATATCTCTTCCCCTCAAATACAGATTTTTTGCTCTGTTCATCAGGGTTTCCTGCTCTTTATACATCTCTTCTTTCATCATTGATGCAGGAGTATAAAGAAAGGCATTCGCATACATTATATACATACTTCCGGTAGTAACCACCAACCCGGCATGACCCGGAACAGACCTCATGATAGATTCATACATTTTGATCGCAAAAGGCATTGCGTCACCCACAAATTCAGGATCGTTATCTCCTGTGAAAACGCTCCCTGCCCCGTCTCCCGCAAGCATATCCCCAACTTTGTTCATTACCAGTTTATTTATTGAGCAACCTGAAAAGATTAACGTTACAATTGTTAACAAAATCATTGTTTTTAAATATCGCCTGGCCAATTGATCCTCCTCGAAACCTTAGGACAGATTATAGTACAAAGGGAAGTGATTTTGAAACTTTTAAATTAAAAATACGTTATAAACACTATATAAGTTACATTTTGCACGATTATACACAGTTAAGGAGTCAGGCTATGAAGAAAGTTTATCTGATTTTAGCAATTATTTTTACATTAATTTATTTTACGGGTTGCTCGGAAAATGATTCAAAAAAAAGTGACACTAAGAATAAAAACCAGGAAAAAACAGAAGTAAAAAAGGGAAAAGACAAAAAAGGGAAGGACGACAAGGATGAGACCGATACAATTCCAGTATCCGTAAAATCTCCGGAACGTGGCGACATTAACTCTTTCCTCCTTTTTTCAAGTAATATCGACACAGATAAAATGGTCGACATTTATCCAATGACATCAGGCATTATTGAGAATATCATTCGTGATGAAGGTGACAGGGTTAACAAAGGGACTGTACTTGCGATTCTTGACGATAGAGCTGCATCCATAAACGAAAGAAAGGCAAAAATCACTTTTGAACAGCAGAAAGCAGAGTTTGAAAGACAAAAAGAGATATTTGAAAAAGAGCTGATCAGTAAAGAAGCGTATGAAAAGCTGAAGTTCAGCATGGAACAGAGCCGCCTTGACTGGGAACAGAACAAACTACTGTTATCTTATACACGGATCACCACTCCAATACCCGGACTTGTTTCAAAAAGGTACATTAAGACAGGAAATAAAATAAACACAAACCAACTTGCGTTTTCTGTGGTTTATACAAAAGAAAAGATTGCTGTTGTGAATATCCCGGAGCAGGAAAAAGATCAGATATTCCTTAATCAAAAGGTGATAATTTCATCAGGCAAGAAAGTGCTCAACGGCTATATTAAAAGAATATCACCTGCAATAGATCCTGAATCAGGTACTTTTAAGACCACTATTGAAGTCAAAGATGCTAAAAATGTAATGGTTATAGGACAATTTGTAAATGTAAAGATAATCAAAAAGGTTCACGAGAATGTCATTCTTGTCACAAAGGATGTTCTGATGTTCGAAGGGGACAGGGTATTTGTATTCCTGATAAATGAGGAAAATATTGCTTTCAGAAAAGAGGTCAAGATAGGGTTTGACGATGGAAGCAAGGTCGAAATCACAAAAGGTATTAAAATGGCAGATAAACTTGTATCTGCAGGGAAAAGCTCTTTGAAGAGTGACTCTAAAGTTAAGATAATCAAACCAATAATTTAATAACAGGCTGAAACATGAAAGTTAAATCCAGATTTGAATTTACCACAAAAAAGCCGGTTGCAATAATTATGATCGCACTCGGTATTGCTGTTTTTGGTTATGTAAGTCTAAAAAGGTTAAGCTGGGACCTGATGCCGGAGATATCCTACCCGACATTTACGATCAGAACAGAATATCCGGGTGCCGCACCGGAAGAGGTCGAGAATATAGTTTCAAGGCCGCTCGAGGAACAATTAGGGCTGATAAAGAACCTTATCTCACTGACATCTGTATCCCGTCCTGAACAATCAGATATTATCCTTGAGTTCACCTGGGATGTGAATCTTGACCGTGCCGCGCAGGAGATCAGGGAGAAGATCGACCAGACCTACCTTGACCGGGCAGTAGAAAGGCCGATGATACTCCGTTATGATCCGTCACTTGACCCGATCCTCCGGATAGGAATAGTTAGCGATATTCCTCTAATTGACCTCCGGGAACTGGTTGAAGATGAAATTGCCCGTGAACTCGAATCTATCCCCGGGGTGGCAGCCGCCAGAGTAAAGGGCGGACTTGAAAAAGAAATTCTGGTAAAACTCGATGAGGAAAAACTCGCAATAACCCAGATAGCTTTTAATGATGTAACAAGACGTCTGACTCAGGAAAACATCAACCTAGCCGGTGGGAACATAAAAGAGGGAGAAACAGAATATATTGTAAGAACCTTGAATGAATTCAGATCAATGCGTGAAATAGAGAACATAATAATCGCAAAAAAAGGTGATATTGCCGTCAGATTAAAAGATATTGCCGAAATCTCCTATAGCCATAAAGAACGAAAGGTAATTACCAGAGTTAATAAAAAAGAGAGCATCGAGATAAATATATTCAAAGAAGCCGACGCAAATATTGTTGCTGTCAGCCAGATGGTCAAAGATAGATTGTTCGGAACACCCGAACAGCGTGAATTTGTAAAAAACCTTAAAAAAAAGAAAAGCGGAGAGAAAAAATCTTTCAGAGAGAAAATAAGAGAGAAGGAAATGACTGCATTCCTCGCCCACAGACTTCCCGAAAATATTTCATATAACATCCTCACCGACCAATCGATCTTCATCGAAAATTCTATTAACGAAGTTAGGAATACTGCTGTTTTGGGTGGAATATTTGCAATTATTATACTTTATCTATTTCTTCAGAATTTTTCCACTACTCTGATTGTCGCTATATCAATTCCACTTTCGATCATTGCTACTTTTGCACCTTTAAGCTTTTTTGAGGTCAGCCTGAACATAATGTCCCTTGGTGGACTTGCTCTGGGCATTGGAATGCTGGTCGACAACTCAATTGTTGTAATGGAGAGTATTTTCCGATGCAGAGAAGAAGGCGATGGATGGGTTGAATCTGCAGTCAGAGGTGTATCCGAGGTTGGAGGAGCTGTTATTGCTTCTACTCTTACCACAATTGCAGTTTTCTTCCCGATTGTTTTTGTTGAAGGGATAGCCGGACAGATATTCGGAGACCTTTCACTTGCAGTTGTTTTTTCATTACTTGCATCTCTTATGGTTTCACTTTTTTTCATTCCAATGCTTGCTTCACGAAAATTCGGAAAAACAGAGAAGCCATCTCTACCCGGTTTTAAATTTAATTTCGAATCGGAAAGAAATGTTAAGAACTGGTTCATGATTTTTGTTCAGGCACTATCATACGTTGCTCTGATCGGATTGGAACTTATAACAATATTCCTGGTCCAGATAGTATCGTTGGCCATAATAATTATATATCCGCTGATCGCATTGATAGATAAGATTTTCAAAACCGAAATCAGGGAGCTCGCTGCCGGTTTTTCAAATTTGGCAGAAGAAAAATTTGCCCGGAAAAAAACCCTCTGGGATAATTATTTCACCAATACTCCATTTACAACATTTATTACTTCAATGAAAAACAGAACTCCATGGATTACAGGTTCTTTCAGTAATTTTTCAGATGCAGTGTCCGGAAAACCAAACCTCCTAAAAAAGATTTTGATTTTTGTGCCTGCATTGTTGAAATTGCTTTTCTGGGACCTGACAATTTCCTATCTTTACTATTTGATCAGATTTCTCATTAACTCTACCCTCGCAATATTTTCCCGTCTCCTGTTCACACTTGTTGCGTCATTTATAATTCTGGGAAAAGCTCTTTTCATAGTTCTATTGACGTTTCTGGCTCCTGTTATAAAGGTTGTTAACTTGATTTTTGGTAAGTTTATCAGTTTTGTGAATGATAATTATCCAAAGCTTTTAAATATTTCTCTGAAGAATGACACAAAGATAATTTCGTCAGTATTAATAGTTTTCCTGATCACGATCCTGGTCATCCTCCCTAATATTGGAAAGGAGCTTATACCGGAAGTTCATCAGGGTACGATCTTTGTGAACATCACACTCCCTGTCGGAACCCCTGTTGAAAAGAGTGACAGGATCCTGCAAAGGATCAGTTCTCAGATATCCAAGATAGCTTTGACCAAGGGGATAAGCTATTTTGCAGGAACAACAAAAGATGAGCTCAGTGAAAAAGAGGTTGGCGAACATATTGGAAAGATCACTGTCAATATCGTAAAATCCGGCAATATTCAGATTGTCGAAGAGCATGTCATATCAAATATCAGAACAGTCCTAAAAGAGTTCTCTGATGTAAACTATAATATTTCCCGCCCGGCACTTTTCACAATAAAATCTCCGATCGAACTAATTATCAAAGGTTTTAACCTTGAAGAGTTAAGAAGGGTAAGTTCTGAGCTATACCAGAAAATATCGGAAATTGACGGGCTTAAAGATGTCGAATCAAGTGTAAAGTCAGGTTTCCCGGAACTTGTAGTTGAGTTCGAAAGAGCAAAACTGGCCCATTTCGGCATGAACGCATTTGATGTTGCAAGTATTATTAAAAATAAGATCGAAGGATTCGTCGCCACCAAATACAAAGAGAGAGATAGAAGAATTGATGTGAGGGTATATCTTAAAGATGATCAGAGAACCAGGGCTGAAAATATTAAGAATCTGATCATTAACCCTGGAGATAAGATCCCCATCTTTCTAAGCAGTGTTGCAACTGTAAAAATTCTCAACGGACCGAATGAAATCAGGCGGGTCAATCAGGACAGGTCAGCTATCATTTCCGCAAACATTGCCCATCTGAATCTTACCGAGGCTGCAAGCAGGATATATAGTGAAGTTGAAAAATATCCGATGCCTCCCGATTTCACATATGAATTATCCGGACAGAACCAGGAAATGGAAACATCTTCAAGCAGTTTAACACTTGCCATGGTATTGGCAATATTTCTTGTATATATAGTAATGGCTTCACAATTTGAATCATTTCTTCACCCTTTCCTTATCCTTTTTACTATTCCAATGGCATTGATCGGAGTTTTTATAACTCTTTATGTTTTAAAAATTCCGATTGGTGTAACAGTTTATATAGGTATGATCACTCTGGTGGGTATCGTTGTAAACAATGCAATAGTTTTTATCGATTATATAAATCTATTGAGAAAGAGGGGGATCGAAAAGGTAGAGGCCATTAAGCAGGCCGGAAAGGTCAGATTGAGGCCGATCCTGATCACAACTTCAACAACTGTGCTTGGACTTCTTCCGATGGCAATCGGTCTGGGAGAAGGGACAGAGATCAGAACTCCGATGGCAATATCAATAATAGCCGGATTAATTAGTGCAACGTTCCTTACTCTTGTGCTTATACCTCTGGTTTATAACAGGTTCAGCAAATAAAATGACAGAGCCGAAAATTACAGAAAGGGCATTGCCGAAGTTTTCACTGAACAGGCCGGTTACCGTTTCAATGATTCTTATAGCTGTGCTGGTCATAGGATTTGTTGCATATACAAGAATAAAGCTTGACCTTTTCCCTTCCGGGTTCAACCCTCCGTTTCTCGGGGTGTTTGTTCCTTATCCCGATTCAAATCCCAAAGAAGTAGAGGAACAGATAGTTAAACCCCTTGAAGGAGAACTTAAGACCGTAAAAAACCTGAAACGTATTTTCAGCAACTCCATGTCGAGAGGAGTATGGTTCTGGCTGGAATTTTCCCAAGGCACAAATATGGACCTTGCATATGCTCAGGTTACTGACCGGGTAGAAAGAGGACGATCTCTGATCCCTGATGAGATTGAACATATAATGATAAGAAGGTTCAGAGATAATGATGAACCTATAATTTATATGGGAGTCTCATATGAAAAAAATATAGATGACCCCTATTATGTTACCGACAAGTTCATAAAGCAGGCAATGGATGGAATTAAAGGTGTTGCAAATGTGGAAATGTTCGGTATCAGAGAAAAATATATCCAGATAATAGTTAATTCAGATAAGATAAAAACATACAATGTCAATCTATACCAATTGATGCAGCGTTTAATGAGTGAGAATTTTTCCATGTCCAGCGGTTATGTGTATATGGGAAAGAAAAAATTCCTCCTGAGAAGTACCGCAAAATTCAAAACCTTGCAGGATATTCAAAATATAGATATCAGGGACGGAGTAAAGTTGAGTAACATTGCTGACGTCCGGTACGATTTTGATGAGGAACAGAGAAACATGATGCGGGTAGACGGGAAGATCGCTGCAGGAATTGTTGCATACAAAGAGAGTGAAGCGAATACTGTCGAAGTTTGCTTGGATATAGTTGAAAAACTCAAACAGCAATTCAAAACAAGGCCTGAATTAAAAGGTGTCGATTATTTTATATTTTGGGATCAGGGCAAAATGATAACTGATTCGATCAATAATGTTAAAACGACTATGATGTGGGGAGGAATCTTCGCATTCTTTATTCTCTATTCTTTTCTCAGGAAGAAGAGGATCACGCTAATGCTCACCCTGGCTATCCCGCTTTCCCTTCTTGTCTCAATGATGGTCATCTATTCGATCGGCTGGACCCTGAACGGCTTTACAATGATGGGATTAATGGTTTCTATAGGTTTGGTTGTTGATAATGCAATAGTTATAACAGAGAATATCTACAGATTCAGCGGCCTCGGATACGGACTGAGAAAATCTGCAATAATGGGAGCTTCCGAAGTCGGGATGGCAATCCTGATGGCTACTCTCACAACTATTGTTGTTTTTGTCCCCCTTATGATAATGGGGGGGGATTCCGGAATGGCATTCTACCTGACAAGGATAGGAGCTCCTGTAATTTTTGCTTTAGCTGCAAGTCTTTTTATTGCTTTAATATTTATTCCCCTCGCTTCAACTAAATCCATCCCGGAGGAATCACATATCATTCATGCAACACATAGCAAGATAACCCAAAATTATCAGACTATGCTTGTTAAGGTCCTTAAACACAGGTTTGATTTTCTTCTGATAATAATACTGATAATAATTAGCCAGGTGATACCTCAGAGCAACATGAAAAAATCCGATTCTGCTCAGGGAGGCTCCAGGGATGCTAGGCTTATCTGCAACTTTCCGTCAGATTACAATCTGGAAAAAGTTGATAAGACCCTGAACTATATTGTTGACAAAATAATGGAGAAAGAGAAGGTTTACCATATAGACCATATTTCCACTCGGGTAAGAAATTTTCATGGAAGGATCGAAGTTTATCTGAAGCCCGATAAAAACAAGCAATGGTATCAGGTGATTTATACAAAGATCAAATCAATGCTGGGCCTGACAGCCTATATCAGGTTGACGAGGGAAGAACTCACAGAAGATATAAAGAAAAATCTCCCTGTAATTCCCGGAGTTCGTATCAGAACTTCATGGAGAGAGCAGGGTGGCGGTGATGAAGGCTCTGTGTCATTCACCTTGAGGGGATACGATACAACTGTGCTTGAAACCCTTGCCGAAGATATTGAAAAACAGATCAAACTTGTAGAGGGAGTGTTAAGCGTAGAAACAGATACTGAAACAGGAAATGATGAGATCCATATATCTGTTGACCGGGACAAAGCATATAATGTAGGAGTTAATCCAAACTATGTCGGACAACTAGTTGCATTCAACCTGAGAAGAAGAAAAATTTCAAACTATCAGACACCTGGAAAAGAGATACCTATCTATGTAAAATCAAATCCGGAATCAAGAAATTCGATCGCCCAGTTAAAAAGCACCTTTCTCCAGACAGATTCCGGGGCTGAAACATTCCTCGACTCTGTAGCAAACTTCACATACCACAAAAGTCAGGGAAGCATAAGGAGAGAGAACGGCAAATCGTTCATGGAGCTTAAAATTTATATTGGGGATACCGATATGAAAAAACTGAGTGCAAAGATAACAAAGATATTGAAAGATTATAGATTCCCTACCGGTTATTTTTTCGAAGAAGGGGGAAGGGGGAGAAGATTCAGGGAACAGGATTCTGATCTGTCCACAGCTTTGATCTTTTCGATAATTTTTGTTTTCCTGATAATGGGTGTCCTTTTCGAATCCTTTGTACTTCCCTTGTCGGTATTGATATCGATCCCGGCTGCATTTGTCGGATCATACTGGTTAATGTATCTGACAGGAACTACGTTTGAAATTATGGCAGGTATCGGCCTTGTTGTTCTAATCGGGGTTGTTGTTAACAATGCGATCGTATTCATCGATCTTATAAATCAATATCGAAAAGCTGATATGCAGAGAGAACAGGCAATTCTTGTTGCAGGAGTGAACAGGTTCCGGCCTATCCTTATGACAGCACTTACAACAATTTTCGGACTGCTGCCCATGGCTATAGGTAATACCGGACTTGTGGGAATTCCCTATGCGCCAATGGGAATAACATTGATCGGAGGTTTAATCACATCCACATTCCTGACACTTTTTGCAGTGCCGATATTCTATACATATTTCGATGACCTGAGAATATTCTTCGGAAAATTTTTGAAAAGATTCTAACTTTACTCACTTTTCCCCTCGCCCTCTGGGAGAGGGGCTGGGGGGTGAGGGTAAGATCACATATTTCGTCTGTATTTGCCGCCTACATTATAAAGTGCACCGGTAATTTGTCCTATTGAACAATATTTTGTAACTTCCATCAGTGTAGCAAATAAATTCATCTCTTTAACAGCTGATTCTTTCAATAATGTTAACATCTCGTCCGATTTTACAGAATTTCTCTTTTTAAGATTTTCAATGGTCTTTATCTGATTTGCTTTCTCTGCTTCCGTAGCCCTTATCACTTCCCCGGGAATTATTGTCGGCGATCCTGTACTTGAGAGGAAAGTATTTACACCCATGATAGGATATTCTCCGCTATCTTTCATCTTTTCATAATAGAGGGACTCCTCCTGGATCTTGCTTCTCTGGTAATTTCTCTCCATTGCACCGAGAACGCCACCTCTCTCCGAAATTCTTTCAAACTCCTCAAGAACAGCCTTTTCTACCATATTTGTGATCTCTTCAACAATAAAAGATCCCTGATTCGGATTCTGGTTCTTGGTAAGCCCGAACTCATGATTAATGATCATCTGTATGGCCAATGCCCTCCTTACAGATTCTTCGGTCGGAGTTGTTATAGCCTCATCATATGCATTTGTATGAAGTGAGTTACAATTATCATAGATCGCATAAATTGCCTGAAGTGTTGTCCGGATATCATTAAAATCAATCTCCTGAGAGTGAAGTGATCTTCCGGAGGTCTGGATGTGGTATTTTAATTTCTGCGACCTTTCATCACCTTTATACTTATATTTTATTGCCTTGGACCAGATCCTCCTTGCGACACGTCCGATAACTGCATATTCGGGATCTATCCCGTTTGAAAAGAAAAATGAGAGGCTGGGGGCGAAATCATTTATTTTCATACCCCTTGAAAGGTAATACTCAACAAAAGTAAAACCGTTCGAAAGTGTCAGGGCAAGCTGAGTGATCGGATTTGCTCCGGCTTCAGCAATGTGGTAGCCGGAAATTGATACCGAATAGAAATTCCTGATATTATTATCAATAAAGTATTCCTGTACATCACCCATAAGTTTTAAGGAAAATTCAGTTGAAAAAATACAAGTATTTTGTGCCTGATCCTCTTTTAAAATATCGGCCTGCACAGTTCCTCTTACTTTTGAAATAGTCTCTTTTTTGATCTTTTCATAAATATCGGACGACAGCACCTGATCTCCTGTCAAACCGAGCAGCATCAACCCGAGTCCGCTATTTCCTTCAGGAAGCTTGCCGTGATACTGGGGCCTTTCAATTCCATTTTTATCATAAATAGAGGCAATTTTTTTCTCAATTTCTTTCTCTAATCCCTCTTTTTTTATATATATTTCACATTCCTGATCTATAGCTGTATTGAGGAAATAGCCGACCATTATTGCAGCAGGTCCGTTTATCGTCATTGACACAGATGTTTTCGTATCTGTAAGGTGAAATCCGGAATATAATTTTTTCATATCATCTAGACATGAAATTGAAACTCCTGAATTGCCTATCTTACCGTAAATATCAGGCCTCTTGTCCGGATCGGCTCCATAAAGTGTTACCGAGTCAAAAGCCGTCGATAACCTGTTGGCAGGGAGCCCATATGAAAGATAGTGAAACCTTCTGTTCGTCCTTTCCGGCCCGCCTTCTCCGGCAAACATTCTTGTAGGATCTTCGCCTTCCCTTTTGAAAGGAAAAACTCCGGCAGTAAAGGGAAATTCACCGGGGAAATTCTCCTGAAGGCTCCACAAAAGGATATCCTGCCAGCTGTTGAATTTCGGAACGCTTATTTTGGGGATATTCAGCCTGGAAAGTGTTTCGCTCTTTGTAGTTACTTCAAGCTTTTTTCCCCTTACAGTATATGAAAATATGTCATTTTTATAATTTTCTATCTTCTTTTCCCAATTCTCCAATAATTCTCTGCTCCCGTGATCAAGTTCTTTTTCCTGTTCCTTATAAACAGATTTGAGTTTACCGACCGTATCAGACTCTGTTTCAAAGTTTTTTTCTATAGCTTCAAGAGTTTTATCTATTCCGTACAGAGTTCCTGCAATTTCACTCTGTTCTTCCGACCATTTATCATACTCACGGATCGTGTCAGATATTTCAGACAAATACCTGCTACGGTTAGGAGGGATAATATATGACCTTGAGGGCTGCAGGATCCGGCTGGCATCTTCTGTTTTCTTTGAAGAAGTGCTTTTAATTCCTATTTTTTCCATTATTGCAGAATAGAGAATATTAGTTCCCATATCATTGAATTTGGAAGCTGTTGTTCCATAAACCGGAAGATCTTCCTCTTCTCCCTCCCAATAGTTATGATTTCTTCTGTATTGTTTTCTTACATCTCTTAAAGAATCAAGTGCTCCCCTTTTATCAAATTTATTTATAACAACGATATCAGCAAAATCGAGCATATCTATTTTTTCAAGCTGTGTCCCGGCTCCATACTCGGGTGTCATAATATATAAAGAAAGGGATGCAAACTCTGTTACCTCGGAATCCGATTGGCCGATCCCTGAAGTTTCAAGTATTATAAGATCAAACGAAGCAACCTTAAGAGTATCCAACCCCTCTTTGATATGATCGGACAATGCTACATTTGCGCGTCTTGTGGCAAGAGACCTCATGTAAACCCTCTCGCTATTGATGGCATTCATCCTTATCCTGTCTCCGAGAAGGGATCCCCCTGTTTTTCTTTTCGAGGGATCTACCGATATGATCCCCACTTTTTTGTCAGAAAATTCTAAAAGGAACCTGTTGATGAATTCATCAATTATTGAGGATTTTCCTGCTCCGCCTGTTCCGGTTATACCCAGAACAGGAATATTCTTTTTATTCGCCTCTCTTCTTATCTGATCAAGAAATTCTCTGGAGTTTTCCGGATAATTTTCAGCAGCAGATATCAAGCGGGCAATCGCAATATGATCACCCTTTTTTATATCCTCTATGGTTACATCAATATTTTTCCCAACGGGAAAATCGCTCTTTTTAATAAGGTCCTCTATCATACCGGTCAGCCCTAAAGTTCTTCCATCATCCGGAGAATAAATTTTCTCAATCCCATATTCTTCAAGTTCTTTTATTTCACCGGGGAGAATAACTCCTCCACCTCCGGCAAAGATCTTTATATGACCGGACCCCTTTTCATTGAGCAGATCGAACATATACTTTAAAAATTCTATATGCCCACCCTGGTATGAAGTTATTGCTATTGCCTGAACATCCTCCTGGACCGCACATGTTATTATCTCTTCTACAGATCTGTTGTGGCCAAGATGTATCACTTCGCATCCATACGACTGGATGATCCTTCTCATTATATTTATCGATGCATCATGACCGTCGAAAAGTGATGCGGCAGTAACAATTCTGATTTTGTTTTTTATTTTGTAAGGTTTTTCTGTATTACTCATTTTATCTGATCTTTTTCCCGTCTGAAAAATATTATTTTAAAAGGCTTGCAGCAATTACGAGCCTCATTATCTCCGAAGTTCCTTCGTAAATTTCAGTTATCTTTGCATCTCTCAGATACCTTTCAACATTAAATTCATCCGTGTAACCGTAACCTCCGTGTATCTGTAATGATTTTGAGGCACAAAATGATGCAACTTCAGATGCTTTTAGTTTTGCCATTGCTGCTTCCTTGGTATATCTGAGTCCCATATCTTTCATTTTTGAAGCCCGGTAGGTCAACAACCAGGCAGCTTCATATTCGGTATACATATCTGCCAGCATCCATTGGATAGCCTGAAAATTTGCTATTGACTGATCAAATTGTTCTCTCTCTTTTGCAAACTTAACAGCATCTTCAATCGAAGCTTTTGCTATTCCCAGGCCCTGGGATGCAATACCGAGCCTCCCCCCGTCAAGTGTGATCAGGGCGATCTTAAACCCTTTCCCCTCTTCTCCGAGAAGATTTTCTTTTGGAATTTTACAATCTTCGAAAATTAATTCTGCGGTAGATGTTGCTTTAATACCCAGTTTGTGTTCCAGTTTGCCGATCTTAAATCCCGGAGTCCCTTTTTCAACTATGAAGGCACTTATACCCCTTGTTTTTGCAGATGGATCAGTTGATGCAAAAACAACGCTTACCTCTGCTTCCGCTCCATTTGTTATAAAATGTTTTGTTCCGTTCAGGACCCATTCATCTCCCTCAAGTTTTGCCGTTGTTTTTGTTGCACCTGCATCAGAACCGGCTCCCGGCTCAGTAAGTGCATGACAACCTATCCATTCACCGGAACACATAGGAGGCATATATTTTTTTTTCTGCTCTTCGGTCCCAAAATTAAATATAGGATCAATTGTAAGAGATGAATGGGCAGAAATAATAACACCGGTTGATGCACACGCTTTTGATATCTCTTCCACTGCTATCATATATGAGACATAGTCCATTCCGGCACCACCATATTCAGCAGGATATCCGATTCCCATCAAGCCGAGTTCTCCGGCTTTTTTTATGATCTCCGAGGGAAAAGTGCCATTCTTTTCGTTTTCAGATGCATAAGGCGCTATCTCTTCCTTTGCAAATTTCGAAACCATATCCCTTATCATATTTTGTTCTTCACTCAATAAATAATCCATAAATAATCTCCTTAATAGTAATTTTTAGAATTAACGAATCTTTTAATCCGTATCATGTTTTATATAAACAATAAGAATAAATGTCAAACCGGATTGACTATACAATAATAAAATTCGGTAATATAACAAATTATCCGGCAAACTATTTCTTTTTTTAATAAAATATGGTAAAATATAAAAAATGTAAAATAAGGATCTTTCAGCTATGAATATAAAGCAGAATTATGAAAAAATATTAAGTAATGTAGAAAGAATTTGTGATCGCACAAAAAGAGACCCTAAACTGATAAAAATTTTAGGTGTCTGTAAAAATCAGCCTGCCGAAAAACTAATTGAGGCCTACGAATGCGGCCTCAGATATTTTGGTGAAAACAAAACTCAGGAAGCAGAAGAGCATCAGGCCGCACTTGAAGGGAAAGACGTGACGTGGCATTTTATCGGGAAACTTCAAAAAAATAAAATTAACAGAGTGTTAAAAAGTTTTGATTTCATTGAGTCGGTCGACAGTGTAAAGTCACTTGAGCATATTCACAAAAGAGTTGATAACGAAATCGAAACATTTATAGAGATCAATATAGGTGAAGAAAAGAATAAATCCGGTTTCACCATTGACGGCCTTAAAAAAGCTCTTAATTATATTTCAATGCTTAACAGGGTTAAAGTTGTCGGACTTATGACCATACCACCGTTTGATGACGATCCTGAAATAATGAGGCCTTACTTTACAAAAATGAGAGAATTAAAGGATGAGATCAACGGTTTTGGTCTGGACAACTTTAAAATAGAAGACCTTTCAATGGGAATGAGTAATGATTATGAAATTGCTCTGGAAGAGGGGGCAACCATACTCAGAATCGGAACCGCACTGTTCGGGAGAAGGAGCATATGATCTTTGATGATCTGCTCAAATCATTTATAAATCTTCTTCAATTAGCAATTCAGGCATACATAATAATTATACTTGTAAGATCGGTAATTTCATGGGCCGGACATGTCCCGCAGAACAAGTTTATATATTTTTTAAAAAAACTGACAGACCCGGTATTCCGGTTCGTTCATAAATATTTTCCATTCACAATAATCGGAAATATTGATATTTCTCCAATTTTGATTATATTTCTATTATACTTTGTTAATAACTTACTATCACGATGGTTATCTTACATTGTGGTAAGGGGGGGATAATATGATACTTACACCTCAGGATATTCAGGGGCAGGTTTTCAACAAAAAAGTAAATGGTTATGATAAAGATGAGGTCAAACAATTTTTAGTTCTTGTTTCTGAATCGTTAGAGAGCGAAATTATTGAAAAAGAGAAGATCAGGAAAAAGTATGAAAAAACAAAAGAAGCGCTCCTCAAATTTGAAAAAAGAGAAGATATTTTAAGAGATACCCTTGTTTCTGCACAAAGATTTTCAAAGGACATTAAGAAGAACTCTGAAAAAGAAGCCGAAATGATCATAAAGGAATCAGAAATGAAAGGGGAAGAGATAATAAATAACGCCATTATCAGAGAAAAAAGTATTAAAAGTGAAATAAAGAATTTGAAATTTAAAAGAAAAGAAATTGAAAGCGATCTTATCAATATGTTGAATTCTCTAAAAGAACTGATAGAGTCTTACCACATCGAAGATTCAGATTTTGAAAAAGTTGAATATATCAGTAAATAAAAAAACAGGGGAAATAATGAACAACCAGGAACAAAAACAAGCAGCAATCACTAATGCTTTATCACAAATAGAAAAACAATTCGGAAAAGGGGCGATCATGAAGCTTGGTAGTGATGAAAGGGTAAATGTCCCTGCAATATCTACAGGCTGCCTCTCTCTTGATATAGCTTTGGGAGTCGGCGGATTCCCCAGGGGAAGGGTTATTGAAATATATGGCCCTGAAGCGTCCGGAAAAACAACTCTTGCACTACAGGCTATTGCCGAAGCGCAAAAATACGGAGGCCAGGCGGCATTCATCGATGCCGAGCACGCTCTTGATCCCGTTTACGCGGAAAAACTTGGTGTAAACACAGATGAACTTTATGTTTCCCAACCGGATTTCGGAGAACAGGCTCTGGAAATTGCAGAAATACTGGTCAGATCAGGCGGAGTTGATATCATAGTTGTGGATAGCGTAGCTGCTCTCGTCCCCAAAGCAGAACTTGAAGGTGATATGGGCGACAGTCATATGGGACTTCAGGCCAGATTGATGAGTCAGGCTCTCAGAAAACTGACTGCCATTGTTGCAAGATCCAAAACCACCTTTATATTTTTAAATCAGCTGAGAGAAAAGATCGGAATGTTCGTTGGAAATCCGGAAACAACAACCGGAGGAAAGGCTTTAAAATTTTATAGTTCCATAAGAATAGATATCAGAAAAATTCTTACATTAAAATCGGGCAATGATATTGTCGGTGGAAGAACAAGGATAAAAATTGTTAAGAACAAAGTGGCACCGCCATTCAAAATAACCGAAGTTGACCTCCTTTTCGGAAAAGGGATATCTAAAGAAAGTGACCTTATCGATCTGGCTGCTAACAATGATATAATTCAAAAAACCGGCTCCTGGTATTCTTTCGGAGAGGAAAAGCTGGGACAGGGAAAAGAATCGGTCAGAAAACTCCTGGAAGAGGACAAGAAACTTTTCGAGAAGCTGAAAAACCTGGTTCTGGAAAAACTTGGCATTCAGAATACCGTTAAGAAAGAGACAAAAAAGGTTGAAAAAACTTAATTTATTATTTATCCTCCTTTTTCTTATATCTTTAAACTATATTGGAAAACTTATAGTAAATTTCGTATCAGGAAGATCTCTTTACAATTTTTCACTTAATTTAATTCTCGGAATATGTTTTTCGGTACTTGTTATAGTGCTATTGAGGTTTCGGGCTTACAAAAAATCACTCCTGTTATCTTCCTTTATATTATCTCAGGGTATAATTTTTTATTTTCTCCTGACCCAACCGCGTCTTTTCGATAAAATACTGCTTATCGGTTTCTACTTTTCGGGAATTTTTATTTTCCATTCCAGTGGGAAAAAAAGAGAATCATTTTTTTACCTGTTTATTTTATTGGTAGCAATTATATTTGAAACCTCGGGAATTCTGTTTTTTGACCGAAATTTTTTATACCTTAATATTCTAAGAAATTTTATTATCGGAACCGCCGGATATACTACAGGATATCTGATCTTTAAAAGTTAATTATTCTCTTCCTTTTTATATACCGTCTTCCCGCCGATTATTGTTTCAACTACTTTAATATTTGATGAAAAAGTTTCAGGGCTTATATTTTCAGAAAACATGTCTCCTTCAAGAAAAATCAAATCTGCAAGTTTTCCTTTCTCAATTGTCCCTGTCCGTTTTTCATCAAAAACAGAATAGGACGGAACTTGTGTATATGCAGATATCGCCTCTTGCATTGACAACTTTTCCTCCAGGAACCATCCGTTTTCCTCAATCCGGCCTCCTTTAAAAGTTCGAAAAACGGAAAACAGAATTCCCGAAAGTGGATCCAGTAATTCTCCCGGCCAACCAGATCCGAAAGCAACCTGCACACCCATGCTTCTTAAAGTGCTGGCGCGGAGAGCATTTCCTGCCTTTCTTTGACCAACGATCCTTTCAATATATTCAAATTTGTTAATAAAAGATCCCGGCCTCATCACCGGGATAACCGACAACAATTTAAGCCGCGGGATATCTTCGTTAATAGCAAAAATAAAATTGGAAATTCTTCTCCTTTGCAAATTCACCAGATTCCGGCGTGTGACTGCCTTTATTGCATTTAAAACAATATGTACTGCCCGGTCTCCTTCTGCATAAAAATTTCCGATAATACCATTTTTTTTATATAGATTAACGAGGTCGCTTATATCATTTTTATTAGACCTGAGAAAACCATAGTAATTTCTGTCAGAGTATGACGAAAACATTGCAGCATCTGAAGTATATAAATTACCATCAATAGTTTTTGAAACAGAAATCACTCTGACAAAAGGAGTTCCGGAATTAAAATCTACTTTTTTTATCAAATATCCCCCGATATCTTTTGATGGGAGAATTATATTAAATCTCAGGTTCAGTTTCTTTTCAGATTCAAGTTCTTTTAAAATTGTCACAAATTCAAGATCTCCAAGTGTTGTAACACTTGTAAGCCCCAAACGATTGGCATATTTTATTGATTTCAGAATTTTTTTCTTATCCAACTTGATACTCAGGAGCCCTTTTTTGAACTTGAAATTTTTAAGAAGTTCTATGGAATTCCCGCAAAGGATCCCTGTAGGATCATTATCTTCAAACCTGACGATCCTTCCTCCGGGAATTTCATGAGTATCTTTTTCTATGCCGCATAGTTTTAATGCATTAGAATTTACCCATGCATTATTTCCGTCTGAACTAAAAATAATTATAGGGGAATCTTCTGATACTTTGTCGAGATCATATTTGTTCGGCCATTTTTCGTTTTCACGAAGCAGATGTTCGAAATTATATCCGTAGATCGGATTTTTTTTTACAAGGTTATCCTTTTTATCTTTTAATCTGTGAAGTATAGAATCAAGATTAATTCCATAGAAATTCAAATCGCTATCCATCAGTCCGGCACCTAAGGGGAAATTTATATCCGCATCATGAAATCCTGGAATAACAGTTTTTCCCTTCAGATCGATAATATTGCTTTTCTTTCCGGAGCTGAATCTGAGCGCTTTCTCCTTTCCGCCGGTGAATAGTATCCTGCCTTCTCTTATAACAAAAGCTTCATTCAGTGTATCTTTAACCCCAGTGAAAATTTTCCCGTTTATATATACCTTTGTTAAAGAATCTGAAAACTGAAAGTTATGGAAAGCAAATAAAAACATAAAGATCAAAAAAAATTTAGTTTTTCTCATATTGATAGATCTAAAAGGATTAAACCTACAATCTATTTAATCATTATCCAAAAAAATATTCAAACTCTTAATAGATCAATTACTAATTATAAGGGGGCATGGAGGATCAGGGTTGAGGGTAAAAGCAAGGTTAGAGAAAAATGAAATTGTCAAAATGTCA
>JAOZUQ010000059.1 GCA_029938635.1 Candidatus Aminicenantota bacterium | reverse complement strand
TAATAATCAAGAAATTGAATCTTTTTTCTTATTTCAATAAAATGAACCTATGAGACACATTTTGCTCATATTTTTATTTTTTATACTGTTCCTGAACATTTTTCCCGCTTCCGGGGAGAAAGAAACTATTCCTGCTAAAGAATTGAAGGAACTTATTAAAGAAATTTCCAACGCGGATTTGCCCGGAGATATTGAAGCTATAAAACAAAAACTTATACGGATAGGCCGCATTACAAGGACGATCAACTCCAATGGCGAAACATCTTCTATTCTAAAAAAGATGCTGAATATGAAAAAACTTTCATATGTTCATTATTTTGTTTATCTTCAACTTTCAAAGTTATCAAAAAAAAATGAAAAATTTTATATCAAGAAAGCTCTTGAAAGTTCCCGTAATGATGAATCCCGATTGGAAACCCTTATTAAATTGTATGAATATCATAAAAAAAGGGGCGATATTAACAGAGAGATCCTCTATTTGGAGAAGCAGGCTGAAATAAGAAAAAAAATCGGAGACAACCGGGAATTAAAAAGAATATTCATCACTCTGGGAGATTACTATATGCTTGAGAATAATCTTATAAAATCTCTTCAGAATTTCTTTGAAGCACGAAAATATTCAGAAAAAATATCTGGTACCCGAAACGGATATATTTACAAAAGGATTGCAAATGTATTCTCACTGCTCGGGAGGAATAAACTCTCCCTGAAATACCTGAAAAAGTCTCATGACTGTGCGATCAGATTCGGGATGGAAAGCCTTAGGATGTCAGTATTCAATGACTATGGGAAAGTTTATTTTTCTGAAGGAGATTACTCGAAAGCAGCTTACTACAATGATCTCAGCCTTAATATTGCTGAAAATAAAAATTCCCCCAAAATTAAACTAAGTGCAGATTTTATGAAAGCCCGGATATGCTTTAATACAGGAAGAGAGATTGAGGGGCTGAGTATACTTAAAGCTGCAGTCGATTATGGTATCAGGACAGAATCATTTTCCAACCTGCTTCCTGTTATTTATGAATTTGTCAGGAGAGCTGTATTGTATGGCAATCT
The DNA here is from genome assembly GCA_029938635.1 of Candidatus Aminicenantota bacterium. Lineage (GTDB taxonomy): Bacteria > Acidobacteriota > Aminicenantia > UBA2199 > UBA2199 > UBA647. Next base: position 17,280 of record JAOZUQ010000059.1, on the reverse strand, counting down.
GGAAATTGCCTCATCCTATTTACAATGGCTGGACGAGATCTATGCCCCACATTATAAAGGATACTTTTTTTACTATTTTCTGAAGGCAACTATATTTGAAAGGAAAGGAGATCTGAAAAACGCCCAGAAGTATTATGAAAAAACATTGAATAACCTGGAGAATTTTTTTTCACGCCTTAAAAATCTGAAACACTATCCATACCGAAAAGAGATATCTTATGTATATTCAACAATAGCACGATTTAATTTTAAAATGTTTGACAATACTAACGATGTAAGATATTTGAGAAAAGCAATCTTTGCAGGTGAAGTGAAAAATCCATATATGTTCCGCTTCGTTCCGGGCATGTCCGGACGGTTTTCCTATATTTCATCAGAGAGAGAACAAATAAAAAGTGAGATCGGAAAAGTTCAAAGTAAACTTGAATCAGGGAAGAAAAAAAACAAAGGTAAAACTTTTTATGAAAGCAGGATCAATGAATTGAAAACACAACTTATCGAACTCGATGACCTGTTAATAGAAATGCCAAGAAACTATAGGAGATACAAAATTACTGATCTGAACATTCCTTCAATTCAAAAAGGATTGCCTGAAGATACAGTAATAATAAGATTCCTTGTACTTGAGAAGAACTCATATGCATTTGTTATAGACAGCAGATCAGCAGGGTATAAAAAACTTGAAAAAGAGAGCGGTCATATTAAAAAACTGACCAATTCGCTCCTGAATCCGATTGAAAGCTTCGCCAAAGGAAGTGTCGATTTCCTCAGAATTAAATATGATCTCAAAAAATCACAGGAATTATACAGCATACTTCTTTATGAGATCCTTGAATTTCAGAAAGACAAAAGCAGGCTGATCATTATTCCTGACAATGTACTTTTCAGGATCCCTTTCGAAGCTTTAGCTACAGGCATTAGTAAAAGCAGGAAAGTATCAGATATTATCTTCTCGGAATATGAGAATGCAAAATTTCTTATTGATGACTACTCAGTTGAATACACTCTTTCTCTATTTCATTTGAAGAATAGAAAGAGACACCGGAAAAGAGTTTATGATATAACTGCCTTCGGTTTTCCGATTATTAGTACAGAAATGGAAGAATCTTCGGATTCGACAGGAATTCCTGATTACGGACTCGAACAGCTCCCCTCCTCAGGAGAAGAAATTCAAAAGATCAGGAATATATGGGGGAAAAGGAGAAGCAAATATTATACAGGCCTGGATTTCACAAAAAAGCATTTCAAACAGACTGCCCCCGGGTCCAGGATAGTTCATCTTGCAACACACTTTATTAGTAATAATGAATATCCATGGTATTCATTTTTTTTATTTTCTCCCGGAGAGGAAAACGATCCGATCTATTATGTTTCAGATATATCAAATCTGAATTTCAATTGCGATCTTATGTTTCTAAGCTCTTGCGGAAGCTCAGAAAACCACCTGCTTGGAGAGCAGGTGATCAACGGAATGACAGCGGCATTATACAATTCAGGTGTCGGGTCAATGATCGCCAGCCTGTGGCCTGTTAATGAATTTAATGCCGGATTGATCATGCCATTCTACTCAGGACTTAAAAATGACCCTGAAAGTTTCAATGATATTGCCGGTTTATTGAGAAAGATAAAAATATCGTTCAGAAAAAAAAGAGTTCGTTTATCAAGCGGCCGGCAGATATCATTCAGCCATCCTCTAATATGGGCAAATTTTAATTTATATAGATTTTATTTAAATAATTGAGATATTTTAAATCTATTTTTTATATATACAATAAGGAGAATTATATTATGAAAAAAACCCTGTCTTATCTAACCTTAATATTATTACTTTGCATACCGTATCTCAGCAGTGAAAATATCCACGTCAGACATGGACAGATCTTCCCAGGTACTCAGGTGGAATTCGGGATAGAGGGAGGAGGACATCCCAGTGCCCACCACACTTATAAGTGGAATTTCGGTGACGGGACTCCTCAGGTATCAGGCCAGCAGCCTTCTGCAACTCATACATACAAGGAACCCGGGAATTATAATGTTACCTGTGAAAAACAACCTCCCGGTGGAGATCCGACATTATTGTCGACTCAGGTAACAGTCAATGAGAGAAGGACGGTAGAATCGAAAGGAAATAATTTTATGGCTGGCAATCCTGTGTTGTTCGAGTCAAAATTTTTTGTAGATAACACGCTTAATTGGGATTTCGGCGACGGAACGATCAATAATGGCCAGAAGAACAGAGAGCATACATATCAGAATGCCGGGAATTTTACTGTCAAAGTAAAGGATTATAGCGGCAATTCATCTTCAGTTATAACCTGCACCATTAATATTACTCCGGATAACCGGTCCGTGGAATTCCAGCCACCTTCCCCGAGAGCAGGACAGGCTATCACATTCCAGGCCAGAAATTTTTCCTCGGGAAATCTAAAGTGGGAGTTTAAAGACGGGACTACTACGAACGGAGGACCTACGATTGAACACACATATTCAGCTCAGGGAAATTATAATGTCAAAGTAACAGACCTGGGAGTCGGACCCGGGAGCTTCATTGAACAAAGGGTCAATATAGCTCCTGATAACAGGTCCATCAGTATGAATCCGCAAAATCCATCTCTTTATAATGAAGTCACATTCAATGCTATCAATTTCACTGCAGGATCCCTCGAATGGGATTTTGACAGAGGGGATAGAAGAAATGGCGGAGTGATGGAAAAACACACATTTTCAAATATGGGAAGTTTTAAAATAAAAGCGAGAGAAGCAGGTTCGAACGGACCTTATGTAACTCTTAATATCTCAATAAATCAGGATATGAGAAAAATCCAGGTTCAGCCACAGTCTGCATTGATCGGACAGCAGGTGATGATAAGACTTCAAAACAGTTCAGCTAACACAGTCAGATGGAAGATAGGGAACGATAACCCGATTAATAATTCCCCGAAAGAAATTCAATATAAATTCAAAGATCCTGGAAGGGTTGATATTATTGCAGAAATTCAGGGTCAGTCTCCGGTAAGAGAAACTATATCAATAAATGACAACAGGACAATAGAAGCAGGAAGCAAATATATTTATGAGAGAGGTGAAACAAAATATATAACAAGACGCTTTAACTCACCGACCCTTAAATGGGATTTCGGAGATGGAACAGTCCGTAATGGTGGCCAACAAATGATCTATAAATATGTAAGGACGGGGAATTTCACCATAAAAGTATATGATTTTGACGGCACATCAAAAGTTCCGGTTAAATTAAGAGTTAATGTAATGAGGGATAACAGAGAGATTGTTACAGCTCAAAGAATACTATTTGAAAATTCCGAGATCGAGTTTGAAGCAAAGAATTTTATTGACAACAGGATAAAGTGGCATTTTAACAATGGAGTTGAGAAGAGAGGCCAAAGACGGATAAAGCATAAATATACCAGAGCCGGGATGTACAAAGTGTACGCTGTAGACTTTGACGGTAAAGGCGACAAGAAAATTGAACTCAATATAAATGTTGTGAAAGATAACAGGAACTTCCAGTTGGGAAACAACATCATTGCCGGTGTCCCGGTATCAATGAAAATGACAAATTCTCAAGGTGGAAATTTTGAGTGGAAATTCGCTGGTGGTAAAACTGCATCAGGTCAAAATCCGCAGGCTTTAGTATTCAGCACTCCGGGAATGAAAACAATTACCATTATTGACAAATCAGGTTTATACCCTCCCGTAACTAAAACAATAAATGTTCAGCCCGACAACAGATCTCTGGCGCTCGGATCAAAAACCATCCTTAAAGGGGAAAGCCTGAAACTTGTAGCGAAGAATTTCAAGGATTCGGTAAAATGGGATTTCGGGGACGGAACACCTCCGAAGGTCCTCTCTAAATCCATTACACATAAATATCCATCCACAGGTTCGTTTACTATCACTGCACTGGACTATAAAGGGACAGGAAAAAAACTATTCAAAAAAACCATTACAGTTAAAGAACAGATGGATGATTTCAAGATTAATACAGTAGAACTAACATTCAGTAATGGTAAATATTACAGAATAATTCCGATGAAAAGCTTATCTCCATTATATATTCTCAAGCTTAAATTGAAAGGAAGAGGGATAATAACTGGGAACTGGCTTTTTGACGGGAAGGTTCTGGGGATGTTTACAAAACTACTCTCCGGCAGGAGCCTGATAACACTTAAAGGAAATGATCTCCCTAAACTTCCCATACTCGAACCCGGAGTACATTCTCTAAGTTTTGAATTTTCAAACTATGATTTTAACGTGAAGATCCCCACCCTCAGATATTTTGTAACGAACAGTGGCGCAATCAAGACAATATCACCTTTAACCGGTGCAAAATTGAACAGGAGGGGAATGATAAAGTTGAAATGGAAGAGAAAAAGGAAGGGAGACAAGTTCGAAATTTCAGTATCACCTATCCCGTTCCAGCTGCTGATTGAAAAGAATATCAAGTGGGAAAAAACCGGAGAAAACAATTATTATGATCTTGATACAAGTTCCTTTACATCCGGAAACTGGATCTATTGGCAGGTGAGGATGGTCGATGCAACAGGTACGATAACTACAGCATCAGAAATATCCTACTTTAAGTTTCTATAGTTCAGGGCTGAATGAAAGGCTCTGCTATCTTGAATTATTTTTTGTTTTTATATACATTACAGAAGGGGTGAAAAAATGCGAATAAAATTACATTATATCCTAATCCTGCTTTTATTATTAAATTTTGGGATCCAGAGTAAATCCTTTGGGTTTTCAAACTATCTTCCAATTGTTGAAAAGGGAGCGAAAGAGATCACGATCAAGGTTTCAACCCTCAGTAGGGGAGATGATTTTTATATCTATTATAAGACTGAAGGATTGAAACATTATCAGGTAAGAAAAATGATGATCAATCCGAAAGGTGAAATATACTACAGGTTACCCCTTGAAAACCTGTATGGGAAGAATATCGAATATTTTATTTTTGAGAAAGACAGGAGCAAGGAAAGGCCACTTTCTCCGGTCTTTACAATCACAAATTTTACAAAAAAAGATTCTCCGGATATATATTTCCTGAACACCGGATCGGGATCTGCAACACCTAAGAAAAAGAATCCCTTTCTGAAAATCAGCCCGTCATATTCTTCAACAACAAGGCTTCATAATAACTCCGCATATCCGGGTGAAGCTTTCTCCAATAATGGAAATATCAGGTTATACAGGAACATTTATGATAACGAATATCAATTTGATTTCGAATCTAATTTCAGCTATCTGGATCAGATAGGCCCTGATGAGAGTCATATAAACCTCTCAAGTATGATTATCAGGTTTAAAAAAGGAAACCATAAGTTTGAAGCTGGAGATGTATCAATTAACCATACTGATTTTTCTACATCTTATCTTAGTAGAAGAGGCCTTAATTATGAAATGGCCGGGAATAAACTTTATTTGAATCTCTTTTCAACAAATTCACAACAGAAGACAGGATTCGAGGGGTTCGGAATTCCTCTCCCGGATGCAAATCTTTTCGGTGCTGCTACAGGATATAAGCTGGGACAGAAATTCCAGGTAAAAACTGTTTTTATCACCGGTACGGATAAGACAGACAGCAAGACCATGTATTCCAACGATGATCCCTATAGAGAAGGTAACTTGATATCCCTATGGGGTGAACTCAAACTTTTAAAGAGCAGTTTAACCCTGAATGCGGAATATGCTCAGAGTAATTTCGGAAAAGGTGAGAACAGCGGTGATATAAATAAAGAGAAGGACAATGCATGGAAAGCCGGTTTCAATTATTATAAAGGCAAAGTATCTGCCAGTGGTAACTACAGGAAGATAGGCGCCAATTACCACTCGATTGCAAACCTGATGATGCTCAACGACAGGGAAGGTTATAACACAATGGTAGGGTTAAATCTGACAAAACTAACCTGGAATGTGAACTACAGAGATGAAAAAAATTATCTAAACAGTGCTGAATATAATATGGAAAGAACTAAAGAGATCAAAACAGATGTAAACTGGACCCTGGGAAATCATTTCAGTGTAGGAGCCAATTTCGGAAGGAATAACCTCAACTATGATGAATCCACCGGTCTCCAGAGTTCGGGAACTGCAATGAACACATCCACCTATGGAACAAATCTGAGGTATTATTCAGGAAGCAACTCCATTTCGATCGGCATTGGAAAGATTGAATCAGAAAATTTTACTTCCAACCTGAATGCAAACCTCTCAATGTCATTTATGATCGGAAAATTCCTCTCTCTTAACCCTTCCGCTTCATATACCGAAACTGAGAATTTTTCAGATGAATCCACTTCAAAAATGATCAATGCCACACTCAGTTCTGAAATAAAATTCATCCCTGATATATTCACCCTGTCTATTTTTTCATCGTATTATACAAGTGAAAGTGCCTATTCGGAGTCAAAAACATTTTCAGCCGATGTCGGCCTTAACTTTTTTATGGCAAAACTGTTCAAGAACAAGATCACTCCTTCATTATCATTGAAAGGGAATTATAAAAAAGATGAAAATAGTGGATTAACAACTGATTCCACATCAGTTTACTTGAAATTTGATATCGCATTTTAGGAGTTGAAAAAATGAAAAAAAGCTACCTTTTAATATCGATTATTTTGTTTGCTGTAATTTCAATTCATTCGCAAACGCCACCACCGACCGGAATAGTTGTGAACAAGAGTGAACCATTTTTTGTTGGTGATGTAATAGGTTTTAATAAAACTTGCCACGACTGGAGCAGAGGAACTTCTACCTGGAACTTCGGTGACGGTACAAGTTACACCCAGCCCACTGATCAGGATTATGGATGGCAAAACCATTCTTACGTTTTGCCTGGAAATTACACAGTAAGGTTTACCCACGGTGTCGCATCATCAACCCCGGTTTGCCACGATGGGAGCTGGTCGGGAAATGCATTTACTGTTGTCTACAAGATCACGATTCAGCCAAAAAGGGCGGTCTCTGCATACCCCTCCAATCCTAAAGAAGATCAGCTTGTCTATATTCAGGCACTTAATTTTACAGGACCAACTGTCTACTGGAACTTTGGTGACGGCACGGTATTAAACGGTGGACATATTCAGACACACAGATATCAGTCAACAGGAACATTTATAGTTTCTGTAAGAGAACTTGATTTAAAGCATGAAACAATTTCTACTATCGTAACTGTTTCCCCGGATGACAGATTCATTCAAATATCTGCAACAGAAGTAAGTCTTGGAGAACCAGTTACAGTAACAGCTTTCAATTTCAACGGCGATACCGTTTTGTGGAACTTTGGTGACGGTACAATTGTTCTGGGAGGGCAAACTATATCCCACATTTATGATCGAACCGGGGATTTTAAGATCACTGCCGTAGATGAAGGGGGTGAAAGCACCAGATCGTTCGAAATCATGGTAAAAATATTCGGATTGTCAGATGAAGTGCTCCTGGAAGTTGCTGAACTCAAATTTGATAATGGAAAATATTATATAGTTGTACCGAAGAATTCAAATCAGGGTAATCCTCTTTTGAGATTAAAAATGCGCGGAACCGGAATTATAACTGGACAATGGCTGGTCGATGGTGTTCCATACGGACTGGTAAGCGAATTATCAAGACAGGGAGAGGTCAAAGAGATCAGGATGAACAAATCACTCCCTATCCCTACCATCGATCCCGGATTACACACAGTATCATTCCGCCTCACAAGGCCGGTGACCAATGTTGTATTCCCTACTCTCAGATATTATGTTCTTCCTTATGAAAGAAGCCTGGACATTCTGTCTCCCCCCAATGGTTTTGTGGCAAAAGAAGACGAGATACCGGAATTCTCATGGAAAATACCCATGGGCGGAGCTGCAAGTTATCAGATCGCATTCTCAAACTCACTTTTTGAACTTCTGTACAACAAATCAACATTGTTGTGGAATGAAGTGAGGGGCAGCCAGAGTTTCACACCGGGAAAAATAATATGGGATAAATTAAAAAGGAACAGATGGTCATACTGGAGAGTACAGGCATTTGATTCTTTTAACAAAGTGACCGGTGAGAGCGGCATCAATGAGATGAAAATTGTAATAGCTGAAGCAGAAATAACACTTAATAAGGTTACAAACCTGAAGGGAGAAGAGATAAGCCTTGGGAAAAATGGATTGGATGCAGGCCAGGAGATGCTCCTTATTAAAGGAACGATAGAATATAAAGATGACTCCAAATACCTTATTCTTCAGGTGCTCGTCAACGATGAGATGGTGGATCAACTCCTTTTCAGAGATGTGAAGAAAGGTGAGATAAGGAGCTTTGAAACTTCTGTGCCGGGAAGACAAAAGGGTAAAATCATGTTCCAGGTACTAAAAACATCTTCCCCGTCAGTAATAGTAGGTATTAAAGGAATTTTACTGAAATGACAAACATGACTCCTGAAGGACAAAGGGCTTTATGCTAAGGAGATAAAAAAATGAAAAAAATATTTTTGGCATTAACAATCATTTTATTTACTTTTGTCTCAATACAAGCACAAATCGTAGTTAACTGTATCGGGCCTTATTTTGTGGGAGATACAATCGGTTTTAACAAAAGTTGTCATGATGTGACAAGAGGAACATCTATATGGGACTTCAGTGACGGCACTACTATAACCTACCCCAATGACTGGGATCACGGCTGGCAATATCACGCATATGATGAACCAGGTACGTATAAAGTAATCTATACACATGGCTGGGGATCTGGAAAAGTCCCGGTATGTGGCACAAGCCTTTCATCCTACAATGTTTCTTACAATATTACTATTCTGCCAAGGAGAGCGATTACTGCCACCCCCTCAAATCCCAAAGTTGATCAGATGGTATATCTCCAGGCCCTTAATTTTATCGGACCAACTGTCTACTGGAACTTTGGTGACGGCACGGTATTAAACGGTGGACATATTCAGACACACAGATATCAGTCAACAGGAACATTTATAGTTTCTGTAAGAGAACTTGATTTAAAGCATGAAACAATTTCTACTATCGTAACTGTTTCCCCGGATGACAGATTCATTCAAATATCTGCAACAGAAGTAAGTCTTGGAGAACCAGTTACAGTAACAGCTTTCAATTTCAACGGCGATACCGTTTTGTGGAACTTTGGTGACGGTACAATTGTTCTGGGAGGGCAAACTATATCCCACATTTATGATCGAACCGGGGATTTTAAGATCACTGCCGTAGATGAAGGGGGTGAAAGCACCAGATCGTTCGAAATCATGGTAAAAATATTCGGATTGTCAGATGAAGTGCTCCTGGAAGTTGCTGAACTCAAATTTGATAATGGAAAATATTATATAGTTGTACCGAAGAATTCAAATCAGGGTAATCCTCTTTTGAGATTAAAAATGCGCGGAACCGGAATTATAACTGGACAATGGCTGGTCGATGGTGTTCCATACGGACTGGTAAGCGAATTATCAAGACAGGGAGAGGTCAAAGAGATCAGGATGAACAAATCACTCCCTATCCCTACCATCGATCCCGGATTACACACAGTATCATTCCGCCTCACAAGGCCGGTGACCAATGTTGTATTCCCTACTCTCAGATATTATGTTCTTCCTTATGAAAGAAGCCTGGACATTCTGTCTCCCCCCAATGGTTTTGTGGCAAAAGAAGACGAGATACCGGAATTCTCATGGAAAATACCCATGGGCGGAGCTGCAAGTTATCAGATCGCATTCTCAAACTCACTTTTTGAACTTCTGTACAACAAATCAACATTGTTGTGGAATGAAGTGAGGGGCAGCCAGAGTTTCACACCGGGAAAAATAATATGGGATAAATTAAAAAGGAACAGATGGTCATACTGGAGAGTACAGGCATTTGATTCTTTTAACAAAGTGACCGGTGAGAGCGGCATCAATGAGATGAAAATTGTAATAGCTGAAGCAGAAATAACACTTAATAAGGTTACAAACCTGAAGGGAGAAGAGATAAGCCTTGGGAAAAATGGATTGGATGCAGGCCAGGAGATGCTCCTTATTAAAGGAACGATAGAATATAAAGATGACTCCAAATACCTTATTCTTCAGGTGCTCGTCAACGATGAGATGGTGGATCAACTCCTTTTCAGAGATGTGAAGAAAGGTGAGATAAGGAGCTTTGAAACTTCTGTGCCGGGAAGACAAAAGGGTAAAATCATGTTCCAGGTACTAAAAACATCTTCCCCGTCAGTAATAGTAGGTATTAAAGGGATATTACTAAAATAAAATATTATTAACTCAGCTAATTCCTTATAGAGAATGTGAGAGAAGCGCCTTTTCCTTTATAGTAAGTATTTAATAAATAGAGTCCCTGGTATTTCAATTTAAATACCATTGAATTATCAGGCCCGGGATTCAAATACCTAGACTTTTTTCCATCGGGTATTACAACAAGTTTTGATCTCACCGGTTTACCGTCGAGTAAAATTCTGATCCGAAGATGATCTGATTGTTTTTTGTTGAACAGATCTTCAGGAATTATTTCAAGCCCTTCTCCTGTAACAGGTTCAAATCCCTTCCCGCTGTATCTGTCCGGGAAAATCATTGTTCTTCCCCAGAAATACGGGGATTTTGAGATCTTTTTTTTTAGACTGTACACAACAATATTTCCGGAATTCTCATTCAGTTCTGTTTTCCCTTCCCAGGTTTTTCCATTCACGGAAATTTGTATAGGTTTTTTTATTCCGGCATCTATAATATCGACACAGGTTATCATCTCCCGTTTTAATAATAATTCGCTTTCCGGAAATTTATGCCCGCAGCAGATATGTAATTTAATTCTATTTTCTCCATCAGTATTATTATAATCAGTAATAATCCACTGGTAATGTGAAAAAACAGGAATGGAGAATTGAATTATAGATAAGAACAAAGCAATTTTAATGAACTTCATAACAACCTCCGTGTTACGTATATTTTTTTTGTAACACTTGACAATAAAAAAGTCAACTGTTTTCTTATTCTCCAGGATTATAGTAAAATGAATTATGGACCTGAAAAAAACAATCTTAGCAATTATATCTATATTAATATTTTCACATATCCTCTCTTCTGCAGGGCAGGTGGAAAATGACAAGTTAAAATATAATTTTTCAATTGATGCCAGATCTTATTTTTCCAATGATCAGAGGATCCAGTGGAGTGGAGCAGAAGCAACATTCGGTGCAGAAGCAATATTCAACGGGAGTTTAACAAAATTCATCGGGAATTCAGAAATATTTGCAGTAGGGGAATTCAGGTTAAATCAATCATTTGACAACAATATTCTTATAGGTGAATTCAGAGAAAAATATATACAAAATTTTGAAACAGACAACTTTCAGATCGCTCAGATATTCATCGGATTCAGATCAAAAAACTTTGAGGTTTCATTGGGGAAAAAAAATTCGCTTTTTGGAAATGATCAGCTTCTTCATCTTACCAACGGAGAGATATTCCAGCCTTTCATAAGGACAGAATCGATACTTTGGTGGGAGACAGGCCTTACCCTCAAATACCATAAAGGTATAATCCGCCTTGCCCTCTCCATAGTGAATGGCGGGCCTGAGAAAGATACGAACTCCAGCAAAGCAGCTGTTGCAAGAGCTGGGATCGAATTGAATAATTTCACTCTTGGCATCTCAGCCAAGATGCAGGATGGAATCGGATCCGAGTGGCAGAAGCAATATAAGAACCATATTGGAGTTGACCTTTCATTCAGATCGGGTAAATTCGTTATATCTGCAGAAGGTATTTATGATGAATACGGATTCAGAAAAGAATTCGACAGTGATGATATTTTCTGGGAACGAAGCCTCTACTATCGGGATCAGTTTTATAAAACAGAAACACCCATAACAGGGATCGGCGGTTATATTGATATACTTTATAAAAATGAAAAGTTTATTTTCAACCTCAACTATGGTGAATTTCATCCTGAGGAGATAAATGATCCTTATCATGACACACCAATAAGAAGAGGTATTGCGAAATTCATCTATAATTTTTCAAAAGAATTTAACTTTTTTATCAGTGCATTAATTGAGAACGACAGAATCAGGGAGTCGGTCTTCTCCGGGGCGAAAGAGTACGCATACATAGCCGGACTTCACTTCACTTTAAATTAATTTATTTTGAGATATTGCAGCTGTAAATTGTATTTATAATTAAGGAGAAAAAATGAAAAAAACAATTATACTTATTTCTATTATGATGATGATTACCGGAGGATTAATGTTCTCCAATGAGAATAGAATTCCTGTCCCCATTCCAGCTTCAAAGATAATGGAGATTTCAGGAAAGATCCAGGCTGTAATGACAGATATTCCCGCTGGACAGATGACATCAGCTGGCATTCCTCCGAAAGCATTTACAAAAATAAAATTGAAAGACCCGGCAACAGGACAGGAACACTCCATCCAGATAGCTCCAGGCCATTATCTGAGGCTAAAAGGAGTGATACTTCAGAAAGATGATCAAATAAGGATAAAAGGATTCAAGTCGGACAATTCCATAGAAATAAAGTCAATGGAGATTGAAGTTAAAGGAAAGATCCTGATACTGAGAGATCAGTTTGGTAAGGGAACCTGGGAAAAACCAAATCTCAGGACGGAAAGGAAAGGATTCAAAATAAGATAATTCATATAAGGTAAGTAAGTATCTCATTTAAGACTACCATTCTTGAGGGGACTACTCTATAGTATCTTTCTGTCTCCTCAAGAAATCCTTCTTCGATCAGTTCACGGATCCCGGACTCATAAATGGTAAATTTTTCTTTTTCTATTCCCTTTGAAAGCCTTAACCCGGTTATCAGCGACCTTTTAACAGGATCATTCTCAATTCTTTCAGCTATCGGGAGCTTCATATCTTCAATTGATTGGGAATAGTTGTCCATATCTGAATAATTTGTATAATCAATCCTGTTCTCATAGCCGGAGGCAGACAACCCTGCTCCTATATAGCTCCCCCCCTCCCAATAGTTCATATTATGTTCCGAGTAAGCTTCTTCCCGGCAAAAGTTCGAAACCTCATATTGTTCAAATTCCGTACCTGAAATTTCCTCTCTGAATATATTATAAAGGTTACTCTGATGATCTTCTTCAGGAGATTTCCTTCCACCATATTCTTTTACTCCTTCAAGAATATAAGCAGAAAGATGATTCACACCTGCGGATGATATAATTTTAACATTATTTTCCAGCGTTTTTTTCTTTTGATCCGGAAGTCCGATGATCAGGTCAGCACTCACTGAATCAAAACCGGTTTTAAAGGCCGTTTCTAACGCTTCCAGAGACTGTGCCCCATTATGATTCCTCGCCAGATATTTAAGATCATCATCGGATATAGACTGAACTCCGATACTTATCCTGTTAAAACCTGCACTTTTCAGAAAGCTGAGTTTTTCCCTGCTGCACTCTTCCGGATTAACCTCAACGGTCATTTCTGAAAGTTTCCCAATGTTAAAATTTTCATTAAGTGCCTCAATTATTTTTGTCAGAAAAGCATCAGGGAGTATTGCAGGAGACCCTCCTCCGAAATATACAGTTTTTATAAACGAATCCTGATCTCTTCTCAGTTTCAGCTCGGTGCAAAGAAGATCTGTATATTTTTCTGCCGAATTCTGTTGATATTTGTATTTTGAAAAGTTGCAATAGTAGCATTCTCTCCTGCAGAAAGGGATATGAATATAGATAGCCGAAGGAGACTTCTCCGGCACAACGCTTATATCAGGATTCTCCGGAGCCTCCACTTTTTCCCTTTAGCTCCGGACTGTTCTCCATGTACCATCTCATCTGTTTGCATACTCTGTCAAAGACAGCGATATCGGCATTTGTCCATCTGGTCCTGTTCAATGCTCTTTTCAGAGAACGGTGGAACAGCCCTTTTTCTTCTTCCACAAAGTGAATGCTCTTCATAAGATCATTCATATTTTCATTAAGTCTTTCGAATGATTTTTTCCCGGCCCTCTTCGGGAATGGAGGACTGATCTCTCCTCTGATCATATACGAATGAATACCATGCACTACAACCATTACAGCCTGCGCGAGATTAAGCGAAGGATAACTAACGGCAGCGGGTATATTGATGCAATAATTGGCATACTGGCTCTCATCGATCGTAACTCCGGAATCTTCTCTTCCGAAGACCACACCAATTTTCTCTTTGACAGATTGGCGGGATATTAATTCTGCAGAATCATCAAGAGAGAGAAAATCCTTTTTCCACTTCCCCTTTCTTGTAGTTGTCAGGAAAACAATAGAAAGATCTCTGACAGCCTCTTTTAAAGATGGATACTCCCTGGAGTCAGCAACGATCTCCTGAGAACGGTACCCCATTTTCCTCTGTTCTACAACATCCCTGAAGTCCACCGGATTCACAAGCCTGAGGTCACTGAACCCCATATTCTTCATGGCCCTTACAGCAGAGCCGATATTTCCGGGATTCTTAGGTTCAACAAGTATAATACTGACATTCTTAAAAGCATTCGGGTTTCCCATTTCCGGCATTATAGTACAAACAAAGGCAACGGGCAAACAGATCAGGTTTTGCCAAAATTTTCATCAAGCCTTCTTCGGAGTAGTGTTTTTCTTTCTCCTGGAGTCGACCTGCTGACAGCAGTTCTGATCGTTTCTATATCAGATATTAAAAATATTTTCTTTTTTGCCCGGGTAACAGCAGTGTATAGTAATTCTTTGTTCAGCATCATTGAATGTGCCGGGGAAAGAATAAGAATGAGAAAATCATATTCCGATCCCTGCGACTTGTGTATTGATATCACATAAGAAAGTGTTATCTCATCAAATTCATCTCTCGAGTATTCAACTAATGTATTATCATAATTGATTGTCAGGTGACCGGTTTTTGTGTCATACTTGTCCACCACCCCATGCTCACCGTTAAAAACTTCTTTCTCATAATTATTCTTAAGCTGCATTACCTTGTCTCCCTCTTTCAATCTGAGCTTTTCACTTTCGAAGACAAATCCTGCTTTATTGAATTTTTCCTGAATAAGCCGGTTAAGATTATCGATACCCGAGTCACCTCTGTAAATTGGTGATAATATCTGATATGACATTGAATTGAATTCAAAATTTGACTGATGGTACTCAATGATCTTTAATACTTTTCCAGGAATAGCGGAGGGGTCCTGGTAATTAATGAATACAAAATCGAGTTCATCACTATAAGGCTTGAATATTGGTTCTTCACCATTATTGATCCTGTAGGCATTATCAATAATAAGACTATTCTCACTCTGCCTGAAATTCCTGTTCAGATAAATTGTCTTAAAATAACCGGAAGTTATCAGGTCCCTTAAAACATTTCCCGGGCCTACAGAAGGTAATTGGTCCTTATCCCCTATTATTATCAATTTAGCTGATATGGGAATTGCCTTAAGAAGTGCGAAAAAAATATTTGTATCTACCATTGAAAATTCATCTATAATAATTGCATCTGCCTTAAGAGGATTTGATTCATCATGAACAAACTGCCTCGTTTCGGGACTTATTTTCAGCATTCTGTGGATTGTTGAAGTTTGACAGGAAGTCGCCTCTTCTATCCTCTTGGCAGCCCTTCCTGTCGGTGCTGCAATCTGAACAAAATTACCTTCACTTTCGAAAGCTTCAATAATCGCTCTGATTATTGTTGTTTTCCCTGTCCCCGGCCCTCCGGTTATTATGGTGATTTTATTGTTTACGGCACTTTCCACCGCATTCCTCTGTTCATCTGTTAATTCGACATCAAGCTGGTCAACTACAGGAGTTGTATCGATATTTTTTTTGTCTGCAATTTCTCTGTTTTTGTTTAATTTAAGAAGATATCTTGAGATCGCTTTCTCAATAAGGAAATTATTGTAAAGTAATATAATATTCTCCGGAATATCCTCGGTAGCAACTTCATTCCTCTCAATAAGATCAGATATTCCATCTTCAACTTTCTCTCTGTTTACTCCCAGCAGGTTCCCACCCGTAACACACAAATCCTCTCTCAGCATAAAGAGGTCACCTCTCCTGTCCTCATTTCCGGATAAAATGAACTTCAATCCTGCCATAATCCTGAATGGATCGTCCGGCAGTATCCCGAATCCCCGGGCAACCATATCCGCCCTCTTAAATCCGACACCACTTATCCGGTCAATCACCCTGTAAGGGTTTACGCCGAGAATTTCAAGTGTTTCATTTCCGAACTCTTTATAAATCTTAAAAACTGTTTCATCACCGATACCAAAAGGGGAAAGCTTTACGATCAGCTCTCTCAATACTTTATTTTCTTTCAAAGAGTCTGAAAGTTTTTTTATGATCGACTTTCTTAATCCCCTTATCTCATTCAACCTTTCAGGAAATTTTTCGATGATCTCAAAAGTATCCATACCGAACTTGTCAACAATTTTCTCAGCACTTTTCTTCCCAACCCCTTTCACTCTTCCTGAAGAAAGAAATTTCTTTATCCCATCCAAATCCTGAGGAAGTATTGTTCTGAAAGTATCAACTTTTATCTGATTCCCGAATCTGGGATGATAAATATACTGCCCTTCTATTTCAAGGGTATCCCCTTCTCTGACATCAAACAGATTTCCAACAATGATCTCGCTGTCCCTTTTCGGCAGCGAGAGGACCTTAAAAACTCCGAATCCATTCTCCTGAGATAGAAAGATCCTCCTGCTGACCTTCACCTTTAGTCCGGAAATTTTCATAGGTTCCATTTGATAAAAAATTATACCCGAACATATCTTAAAATCAACATTAAAATATTCTTCTTGTGAATATAATCCTCCTTCATTCAGAAATCACTTATCCCCTTTTAACAAAACAACCGTAAAACTGCCTCAATTCTCAAAAAATCATTACTTCAGGGGTTTACTTTTGAATGTTGAAATGTTAGTATTTTCAGAACTATATAATTTATAAGGTGCCATCTCGTTCTCAATGGAAATAAAGGATCAAATTAAAAGAAGTGTTTCTATTACAGATGTAGTTCAGAGTTATGGACTCGATCTGAAACCGGCAGGAAAAAACTATAAAGCACTTTGTCCTTTTCATACAGAGAAAACACCCTCGTTTTTTATTAAGCCAGAGTCGGATTCATTCGCCTGCTACGGATGTAACAAGTTCGGGGATGTATTCACTTTTGTTCAAAACATGGAGAATATTGGATTTGTGGAAGCTATGAACCTGATTATTGAAAAGTTCAACATCCCGGTTGAGAAGAAGAAAGGATTCAACTATTCCAGGGAAAAAAAATATGCGGTAATAAATGATACCGCCCTCAAT
>JAOZUQ010000058.1 GCA_029938635.1 Candidatus Aminicenantota bacterium | reverse complement strand
CATCAATTTTAATGAACTTACCAAAAATATATTTAGGACTATCAATTCAATAACAGAGGAAAAAGCAGGACAATCTACAAGTTTTGAGAATATTGTTTCAAGGGATCTGAACACTATTAAAAAAGATATATTAAACATGAATATAAAAAAAGACTATTCAGAATTATTCTCGAGAATAATAAAAAATATAACGGAGGTTTAAATGTATAAAAAAACACTAATCACATTGATTATTATTTTTTTCACTTTTTCAATGATCCATTCCACAGCCGGAGAAGGGGAAAAATATATCCCTTCAAAACATATTGGCAAAGTCCTCCTTGATCATGTAATTTCAGGATTCAAGGCAATGGCAATATCAGGGTCCGGAGGCTATAAAGTTGTCGATCAGTTATTACAGAAAAGCATGGTGATGCTAAGGGAAGCAAAATCTGAAAATAAGATCGATTCGGTTTTTTACAGACGATATAAAAGAATCCTTGAAGTATTAAAACTTGCAATAACGGATGATAGGGAAAAGATATTGAGTGATCATATTGCCATTGTAATGCAAAATTTCATCTACGATATCACCGGAGAATTCAAAAACCTGGGATCTGAGCGGTACGGTATAGGGTTGATCAGTGAAGCTATATCTTTTGAACTCCTGAACCTGCACATTTATCTGGATACAAAAAGCAACAGGCCTGCACTTGTGAATAAATATTTCAAAGTTCCTCCCCCACCGCCACCTGCAAAGAAAAAGAAAAAATAAGATCAATACCCGGAAGGGGATGCTTTATCACTTTAAAAGCATCTCCTTCCATTATCTAACTGTAGAAGACCCCATAAAGCATATACCGATTTTGAAAAAATGATATTTTGTTAAATTTTGACATTTTAAAGTCTTATGCTATAATGATATTCGGAACGATTATTGATAATGAGCAATACACAAGTAAAAGAAAACTACAGACAGAGTGGACAGAGGGACAGAATACTTGAAGTGCTAAAAAACACAGGCTCACATCCGACTGCCGACTGGATCTACACTCAATTAAAATCAGAATTCCCTAAACTCAGCCCGGGAACAGTTTACCGGAACCTTGGTATACTTCAGGAGATGGGCAAAATAAAAAAGATCCGGTATGGAAGTACATTTGACAGATTTGAAGCAAACTTATCCAATCATTACCATCTTATTTGTGAAAACTGCAACAGTATCACCGACATCAAACTTCCGGCCTGTAAGGATATTCTGAACAAAGCGGAGGAACTTTCAAATTTTTCGATAAACTATCATCAAATCGAATTTTACGGGATCTGTTCATCATGCAGCAAAGACGTATAGTATTTTTTTTTGTAGTTTTTATTAAGAATCGTTACGAATAGCGTGAATTAAAAGGAGATTAAAATGGAAGAAAGAAAATTAAACATGCCGTTACTTGGCGATGATTTCCCTGAACTCGACGTTCAAACCACTCACGGTCCGATGAATATTCCCGGAGACCTTAAGGGCAAATGGTTCGTATTATTCAGCCACCCAGCTGATTTTACACCGGTTTGTACAACTGAGTTCGTGGCATTTCAAAAAAGGATGGATGATTTTAAAAGACTTAACACCGAGCTTATCGGGATGTCAGTCGATCAGGTATTTTCACACATCAAATGGGTTGAATGGATCAAGGATGAACTGAAAGTTGATATAGAATTCCCGGTTGTTGCTGCCAATGATTCGATCGCTCTCAAGCTGGGAATGCTTCATCCTGGAAAAGGGACAAATACTGTCCGTGCAGTATTCATAGGCGATCCGGAAGGGAAAGTAAGACTAGTTTTATACTATCCCCAAGAGATTGGAAGAAATATAGATGAAGTTGTCCGTGCACTCGAGGCCCTTCAGATATCAGATGAACAGGGAGCTGTTCCTGCTAATTGGCCAAATAATGAATTGATAAAGGACAGAATTATTGTTCCGCCGGCGAAAGATGTTAAAACGGCAGAGCAGAGAGTAAAAGATTATGAGTGTTATGACTGGTGGTTCTGTCACAAACCGCTGGAAAAATAGTCAAATCTCCTTCAATAAACAGGGGGGCCAACCCCCTGTTCTTACTCAGGTATAAATCTTCTCGGAAGTGAAATACTTTTTATAAATAGTCAGGCCGATATTCAATGCAAACATCGTTATCACAGGTATTGCATGGAACCAGAAGTTATCAATAGTACTATCATTGAGCTTATATTGTTTAAGAAGAAGGGATACCACATATAATAAAACCCAGTAAAAAGTTGTATTTTTTTCCCTTAAAAAAACTTTGAGGAAACTGAATTTCCCTTCATTTTTTTTGTAATTTTTAAAATTCGGAATTACTTTGGGAACAGCATCGAGATACTCTTTATATTCCTTTCCGAATTGCTTTTTAAGATAATTTTCCTCTGAATAAATAATAAAATAATAATTCAGAATAAAAAAGATGTTTAATAAAATAAGAGCATAAATACTTGAATACGCAATTATAACTCCATTATATATAAAAAAACTGCCCATATAGAGAGGATTTCTTACGAGTGAGTACAACCCGCTTGTATTCAGATTCTCAGCTTTGAGGTAATTCTCCCGCCCGGATGTCACTGGTTTTGAAAATCCCACCGAGGTCATCCTTATCAACCCCCCGAAGAGAGCTAAAGCAAACCCCGATATACTTATCAGTGTATTGAAACGGCCCATATCATCAGGATTGAACACGAAAAAACATATCAATATTATAGGAACTACACTTATTGCCCTGAACTTGAAGCAATTATTAGCTATATTAAGCTTTAGATTTTCCCTGTTATTCTCATCATTAGTTTTAATTTTCACATTCTTCATTATTTCTTACTTCCTCCCTGGTTTTAGATAGAATTATATCCGACAAAATAAAAAATTCAACTCTGGATATTTTAGAAGGTATTATGGATTAATAAACAAAAAAGATTTAAAATATATTTTAAGGAGTAAAGATGAAAAAAATTTTCCTGATAACATTTATACTAATAATAAACATAACCATTATTTATGCCGGACAACCGGTGCTTGAATCGGATATATACAATACAGAGAAGGGAGACCTGAAGATCACCTTTGTTGGTCATGCATCATTGATTTTTGAATTTGATAATATGGTTATTCATATTGACCCTTTTTCCCGGGTCTGGAATTACGATAACCTGGCAAAAGCAGATATGATAATAATTACTCATCATCATGGTGATCATCTTGACCCGGAGCTTATTAAAAAGTTGAGAAAACCGGGAGCACCGGTTATAACCCCTGAATTAAGCAGCAAAGATATCAGTGACTGTATAATAATAAAAAATGGAGAATCAAAGAGGATTAATGGTATTGAGATTAACGCAATTCCCGCATATAACATCATTCACAAGAGAGATAATGGTGATCCCTATCATAAAAAGGGGGAAGGGAACGGTTACATTTTAAATCTGGGTGGTAAAAAAGTCTATATAGCAGGTGATACTGAGAATACTCCCGAGATGAAAGAGTTGAAAAATATTGATATAGCTTTTCTTCCAATGAATCTCCCTTACACAATGACAGAGGAGATGGTTGCAGATGCAGCTAATGCTTTTCAGCCCGGGAAATTATATCCTTACCATTGCAGAGGTTCTGATTCAGGGAAACTTTTAAAGCTTCTTGAAAACGAAAAAAACATCAAAGTTCTGATAAGAGATTTTTATAAAGGGATGAAGAAAAAATAACAACTTATCCTGTAATTATAAAAACCTCTTTCTCAACACAATTTAATTGCAGATTATAAAACTCTGATTAAAGTTCAACCTCGGTCATCCAGTAACCGTGGATATTACATCTTTCGACTAATCTAACGGTGCCGGAAGTTTCCTTTATGTGAAATGCAGCAGCAGGGTTAATACTGTTGGCAGTAAACATCACCCTTCCTGAATACACATCGTTCACATAGCAGTCAATGAATGTTATCAGATGTCCCTCTGTCATCGGATGAAGTACCTCTCCTACTCTGACATGAACATCTGTACATGTATCTTCCGGGATCAAACCACAGGTTTTAACTACTTTAACTGATGGAACGTGCTTCACTTCAGCTTCAGGACTTTTCTCTTTAGATTCAACAAAAACATTATTTTTAGATTTAAAAGCATCTTTTGGCATATTACAAACCGGGCAATTATCCGGTGCTTCTTCAAAGGCCAGATGGCCGCATGTTTTACAAATATAAATATCCATTTATTCTCTCCTTTTCATTATATATATTATAACGTATTTCAGATGTAAATGACACCCTTTCGGTATCACTTCAATTTGGTTTGATATTATTAGTGATAATACTATTAATTGCTATTTTAATTTTTCGAGGATCAAATTCAGCTTTTCAATAATCTCAATATGATTTTTTTTCCTGTCAGTAGCGTGAACAATCAACTGGATTAGAATCATAGTGCAAATAGCTGCAATAAAAATTATACCTTTATCCATGGTTTCCTCCTGACTCGGATATCCATCCATTTATTAATACCTTGTTTTTGTATTAAGATCAAAGTTTGGGAGTCTTTTGATAAGAAATTTATGCCGGCTTTCTATTGAATCAGACTTTACAATTATCGGATCATATCCTAAAGAAATATATGTTTCATGAAGAAGCTGGAATAATCTTTCCTGATCTTCCCTGTCCTCTGTCCTTACTCCATCCTGAATAAGTTCTAAAGGCTCAAATAAAAAAACTTTTTTGAACTTGAAAATTTCTGAGGACCTTATAACCTCGTCTGGAACGGTGAGGCAGCCCAGCTTAAGGAAAGCGATATTATCCGGAAGTGAATAATCGTGGATGATCATTTCCGAAGTATCGAGATCAAGTGCATCCTTTGCCATCAGATAGAACAATATCTTCTGGGTTTCTTTGCTATAGAGAATTTTTTTCTCAAAAGGAACCCCCTTTTTTTTAAGCGCAACAATATAATCTCTGCTTATATCAGGATTAATACTATATCCCTCCTTTTGAAGAAGTCTTAATGATGTGGATTTTCCGGAACTCGGAGCACCGGTTGCCAGGAACCAATTCGTATCCATCCGGATGGGATGATCGTATAACCTGCTGAGCAATCTTTTATACTTATTCTCAAAGTCTTTTATAGTTGTACCATTCATAATATTCAAGTAACCTGCTGAATTCATTATACAAAAAATAAATAAAAAAAATTCACTGATAAGATAAAATTAAAAAATTTTGAATATATAATTATTTTTTGGTAAACTTTGTTTAACAGGACCCCGTTCATATCTATGCTTTATAGATGTGAATCCTTTATCAGGAGTTATAATGATTTTTAATGTAGCGAATTTTCTAGAGAAGATTTTTGCACCCGGAAAAAATGAAACACTTTCAATAATGATCGACACACCTCCGGATAAAGAACAGGATACTCCGGAATGGCAGGAACGGAGACTGATGGCTGCAGAATGGCTCGAGGGAATAAGTTTGATTTCGGAAAAGTGGGGATTAAAAGTAAATCCCCTTGTCACCTATAAAGCAACATTAAACCATAATTCCAGGCTTCCGAATAAATGTATGTTTGGTACTAAGGAAATGAAAACCAGAGATGTGATAAAAAATTCTACAATTATTTTATCCATGCCCGAATACTCGGCAACTGCCCCACTATATGAATATTCCCTCAAATCAAAGAAGTTAAGGATAGGCTCGATGCCGGGAGTGCAGAAGTTCATGGAAAATACAGGCCTGGCAGCAGATTACGGAGAGATAGCAGACAAATGTAACTCACTGATATCTATTCTGGAAAATGCTATAGGAGCAGAGGTCCTTTTCTCGACAGGGCACCAATGTTATTTTGATCTGACCAGAAACAAATTTTACGGTGATGACGGAATGCTCCACCCCAAAACAGGTGGTACCGAGAAATCGACATCAAATCTCCCCGCCGGAGAAGTTTACACGGTCCCCAATGAGGAACTGGGGAGCCTGACTAAAGGTAAACTCCCTTTCTCAGAAGGGAACGAAGTGGGGGTTTTTGTTGTCAGTGAAAACAAGATCATTGAAGTACAGGGCGATTCACCTGAGACTGAGCAACTTCGTACCAAAATGGAACAGGACCCGGGATGGTGTAATATTGCTGAATTTGCGATAGGAGTTAATAATAAAGCCACAGTAACCGGAAACATTCTTCAGGATGAAAAAGCAGGATTTCATTGGGCATTTGGACTGAGTAAACATCTCGGCGGTATTACAAGTGAAGACAAATTTAACTCACCGGAAAATGTGATACACAGAGATTTTGTATATGCAAAGGACAATGAAATCGAATGTTCATTACTTGAAATTATTTTCCCCGACGACTCCAGAAGGATATTGATCAGAGCCGGTGAGCTGGTAGATATTTAAAAAATCTATCTTCAGATATCCGAGCACCGTCCCCCATCTACTCATGTTGACATCTTAAGGAAAGCACTATACAATATATTTAGGATATGGGGATGTTAATATGCTTAAAGTATCAAAAACTTCAAAATATGCTTTGAGAGGAGTTATTCACCTTTCAAAAAAACGGGGATCAGGTTATGTTAAGATCATTGAAATTTCAGAGAAAGAGAGAATCCCTTTAAATTATTTAAGGAAGATCTTTCAGGTGTTGATAACAAATAAGATCGTTCTTTCCAGTGTAGGACCGAAGGGGGGAGTCAAACTCCCGGACCATGAAACGGATATAAGCACTGCAGACATAATAAGGATATTTGACGGAGAGCCGGAAATCAATGAATGTACACTTTTCGGCACGATCGGGTGCCCGACAATAACAACCTGCCCTATTCATGATGAATGCTCTCACATGGGTATTAAATCCTGGACAAAACTTAAGAATTTTAAAATAGATAGCTTCATAAAACAATAAAGGAGAATTTTTAATGAGTGAATTAATAGATAATTCGACAAAAAGGAAAAAAAGGCTTAAAGAGCTTATCCTGAAACTACATGATGGAGAGGCACAGGAGAGTGTCAGGAAAGAACTTGAAGTCAGCCTTTCAAGTGTTCCATACGGAGATGTGGTTGAAGTTGAACAGGAGTTGATCGCGGAAGGACTTCCTGAAGATGAAATCCTTAGGTTATGCGATGTCCATTCTGCAGTTTTAAAGGATAAGATAGATTTATCGATGAGCAAGAAGGTTCCTGACGGGCATCCGGTTGACACAATATATTCAGAGAATAAAGCGATCCTCGAAGTTTGTCTGGAGACTGAGAACAGGCTCAATGAAATTGATATAGTAAAACCCGAAAAATTTGCTGACTATATTCTTTTGATCAAAGAACTATTTAATAAACTCATTGATACCGAAAAACACTATCTTAAAAAAGAGTACCTCCTATTCCCGTTCCTGGAAAAGAAAGGAATCACAGGCCCCCCGAAGGTCATGTGGGGAAAGCATGATGAGATAAGAGAATTATTAAAAGGAAGCATTGAAATACTAAATGTTCCGGATGTAAACAAAGATGATTTTAAGATCAGTGCAGAACTCGTATTATCTCCTGCGGTCAGGAATGTTTCAGAGATGATAACAAAGGAGGAGCAGATCCTGATCCCAATGGCACTAGATAAACTGACAGACCTTGAATGGTGGCAGATATACAATGAATCGGATGAGATTGGATATTGCCTGATTGATCCTCAGCATGAATGGAAACCTGAAGGAATGGATGCTATTGAACAGAAGAAGAGCCGTATAAAAGACAATTCAGTACATCTGCCCAGCGGGAGTTTCACTTCAGAGGAGATCTTAAGTATTTTAAATACTGTGCCATTCGATATGACTTTTGTTGATAAAAATGACAAAGTAAAATACTTTTCACAAAGTTCAGAGAGAATATTCCAGAGAAACAGATCTATATTGAACAGGGATGTAAGGTATTGTCACCCTCCGGGAAGTGTCCATATCGTTGATAAGATACTTGATGATTTTAAAAGTGGAAAAACCAGCAGAGCCCCATTCTGGATAAGAATGGGAGATAAATTCATTCACATTGAATATTTTGCAATGAGGAATGATAAAGGGGAATATCTCGGAACCCTGGAAGTGTCACAGGATCTGTCTGAAAAAAGAAAACTTCAGGGAGAACAAAGAATATTATCATACGGGGAGGACAAATAAATGGATAAAACCGTAATAACACCTAAGACAAAAATTTCCGATCTGCTTGACAGCTATCCGGAACTTGAAAAAATATTGTTAGACTATACTCCTGCATTTAAAAAACTTAAGAATCCGATACTAAGAAAAACCATTGCAAAAATAACTACACTTCAACAGGCTTCTGCAATTGCCAATGTTAAGGTTGAAGAACTCATTAATACTTTGAGAAAGGAAGTGGGTCAGGAAATGATCAGCAGCCAGGAGGATGCAGGCTATAATGAGAAAAAACCTGAATGGTTTGAAGACAAGAAAGTCTCAGTAATATTTGATGCAAGGGAGATGCTGGAGGCGGGAGAACATCCGGTAAATCAGGTTATGTCAGACCTCAGAAGTATGAAAAAAGGGGAGATCTACGAACTGCAGGCCCCTTTTCTGCCTGCACCTCTTATTGATAAAGCGACAAGTATAAGTTTCGATCACTGGGTTGTAAAAAAAGGTGATAATAAATTTATCATATACTTTTTTAACAATGAATGAACATTTCAATCGTTAGAAAGTATTAATTCCTATTTTATTTTTCAGATCTTTAAACCTTTGATCAGATCTGATGAGATCTATACCTTCCCACACAGATATTTGACGTAATAGAAGCCAGTCCTTCTCTTTATATGCTTTTTCTATAAATCTGAATGCATTCTCATAATCACCGAGTGCAGTATAAATAATCGAAATACAAGTTGGAGAAATATACTCTTTTTTATCTCTATCAAGAAGATCATATAATATTTCTTCTGCTCTTTTTCTCATCCCCTGATTCGCATAAAACTTTGCAACTGCCGAATAAGATTGATAATGGTTCTTTCTGATCTCATTTACATTAATTAGTAATTCTTTAGATTTGATTATTTCTCCTTTTCTAAGATACAACAAAGCCAGTGCATTTTTAATCCTAAAGTCCAGTGGGTTAACTATCTCCAATTTTTTTAAATTTGTGATTTTATTTTCAATGCTTTCTTTTGAGAGAAATTTTTTCATAATCAGGTTAAATAATGAATGTGGATCCAATTCACATGCAATATTTATCTCATTCAATGATTCCCTTTTTTTACCAATTGAGTAAAGAAAGATCCAGTAAAAGTTTCTAACTATTGCCGAACTGGGAGATAAAGATATAGCTAACTTGAATTCTTTTTCTGCAGCGGCAAAATCCCATTCATATCCCCATTTATAAAATCCCATTACTGCATGCGCCTCGGGAACCATATTGTCTAATGCCAAAGCCTTATCTGCATAAATTTTTGCCTTTTTAAACATACTTCTGGGATCTTCAGAATCTATTTTTGCAAGAATTGAATATGAAAAGCCTATCCATGCGTATGCTCTTGCAAATTCATGATCATTCTCTATAGCTTTATGAAAAAAATCGATAGCTGAGAAGAGGGATTCACGAGTCGTCTTATCAAATTCTATTGATCCCCTTAAAAAATCCTCATATGCTTTCAGATTAATATTTCTTGCAGTACGAATTGATCCGATCTCTTCAGGAGTCATTTTTATAGCGATATGATTCACAATATCCAGAGCAATTTTCTTCTGAAGGGTAATGATATTACTAAATTTTTCTCTGTAGTTTTCCGCCCAGATATGGACATCCTCCTTAGAGTCGATCAACTGGACAGATATCCTCAAATCCTCATCCTCACAGAATACGGCCCCCTCTACGATACAGTCTGCATTCAATTCTTTCGCGATCTCTTTTAGAGGTTTTTTGCTGTTTTTGTAGTTCATTACTAATGTTCTTGATTTAACCCGGAGATATTTTATTTTTGCAAGTTCTGTAATAATGGCATCTGTCATCCCGTCAGCAAAACAATCAATTTTTTTATTTCCGTTTATATTTTCAAGTGGTAGAACGGCAAGTGTACGAAAGTTATCCTGAATTAGATTCTGCTTGTTTCTATTCTTGAAAAAAACATTGTAATTAAAAATGGCAACAATAAATAAAGACAATATAATCAGAGAAAACATGGTCCACTTTTTAGCAAGAAATATTTCGGACTTTGAAACACTCTTTTTTTCGGAGTTTTCCTTTTCTATAACTGAAAGTTTCTCCTTCATCCATGTATCAAGCTCTTCCCTGTATGCAAATACTCTTGCTTTAGGGGAATCTTCAAGACGATGGATTGGAAGTCCTAATTCTTTCTCCCACTTTCGGCAGGTTTTTTCTGATCTTTCGAGATAGTTTGAGATCTCTTTCCAGGAATCAAGAAAAATCTTTCCTGTTATTAGGTCAATTTGCTGAAGATCTTTATCTTTCTCCAATCGCCCCCCCCCGAATAAACTCATAAAAGATCAACTAATATAAAAATTCCTTGACTATATTAAATATTACAATTTATTTTATCAACTATTATAATGTACATCCCGGCAGTCGGACATTTACAAACAAATGTAATAACGATCTATTTTATAAAAATGTTCTCATGACGGGCTGAAGTATTCCTTGCAACAAGATCAGTTACAGATAATTTCACCTTGAGTGCTCCCTTAATCTTTTCTGCCAGCCGGATCGAGAGAGATATATTTTTTTTCTTCTGCGGTGCTCTCAGGATATTCTCCTTTTTGTACACATCATACCCTGATAGATCTGTCACACGAATATTTACTTTTATAAGACCTGGATTCCCTTCCCCTCCTCTCATGAAGCCGTTTATTTTAAATTTGATCACATTATTATTAACTTTGAAATTACTTATCAGGCACCTTCTACTTGAGAAATCATTTCTAATTTTTTCAATATAATGATCATCAAGGATCTTCGGATAACTGAATCCTGTCAATAACCCCTTTTTATTTTCGAGTCCGATCGTGAGGGATTTATCTGTCCTTAGCAGGGGGAAATTCAGTAGATAATAATGGGCTATACGATCTTTGATAGTTCTTACAGCCTTCTCAATATCATTAGTAACAAAAGATCTCCCGCCTGTGAAAGCACTGATCCTGCTCAACACATTATTTGATAAAGAGTTTTTCCCGGTAGAAGGATCTCCTGAATAAGAATCTTCAGAACTGAAAACAATGGAATTGAAGCAGACACCTGATCGTTGTATCTTTTCAATAAATTCACTATTCGTATTCGCTTCACTGAACTTCAATATTTTTTTAAGTTTTCTAATAAATTTTGATATTTTTTTTTTGTAATTCACATCTCCTGTGTCACTGAATGATGAAGACATGGCAGCAACATTAAGCACAGAGTGATTCTTGAGATCATTAGTATTTCCAAAGGCAAAATTCGGGTTTATTGATTCAAGCCTGTTTGAAATAGCCTTTACTTTTGAAATAATACCGCTGATCTTTTCATTGTTAAAATGGATCCACCATTTCTCTCCGGTTAAGCCCCCGAAGAGGTTCGCTGCTCTCCCGAGCTTTTCCATTCCCGGTACAAATGTCATCTTAAGATATCTTTTAACCTCCTGCGGAAAAGAGTTCAGGAACCTGAATACAATTTTTGATTTCCTGGAATCACTGAAAAATCCTCTCTTTTCAGACAATAAGGAGTCAATCATTTTTAATTCTCGTTGAATGCTTTTTTCAAATGCTAACTTCTTTTTTTTATATACAGAACAATCCTTTCTTAAAAGATTCAATATATTTTCAATGATCCTTAATTTATTCGAATTAATTTTTATCTTGTATGCCTTTACAGGAGAAATAACGATCAAAGAATCAGATTCACTTAATATATCAGAAATGATATATGACAATCCTTTTTTCAGATTTCTGCAAGCATTACCGGTTATAAATGAGAGTATAAAATGTCTTCCCAGTTCACCATGATCATTCAGAGATCTTTCTATCCTCCTGAAACCGGTGATCGCCCTTAATGTCCCATTCACTCTCAGCATAAGTGAACCTCCATCTAAAATCTCCTGAGTGAATACTGAAGCTGGTGGAATGACAGGGAGAGTTACTACTAAGGTTTCAGGCTTTGGAAAAAGGGGGCTGTTTGCAATTATAAACAGGATTAAACAAAATCCGATAATTCTTGTCTGAATTATTTTCATTTTTTATTACTTTAAAACCAATTGTTTAAACTTTTGTCCTTTACATATGCATACAATTTAGATTCCAAATGAGCAGATTTTATGTCAAAAAAAAGTAAGTTGCCTGAGTCAGGGATAAACAAAATATAAGCTTATTCAAGTTACTAATAAAGTTCCGGCTTTAAATCAGGAAATTCATTAATTTTAAAGGAATACAATTATATGGAATTCAACTACGGATATATGAATTTTCACAGCTCCTGAATATGAGTTTATTAATTGAAACTTTCAGATCATTTCTGCCGGTATAACTTTTCAACAGAGTTAGATTCTTCTAAAAGTGATGATAACTCTACCCGATATTTGTAATCCTTTGTTTCTTTTATATGGTAACGTTTCATTTTCTCATTTAGAGTTGTGGCTTTTATCCCAAGTATCATGGATGTAACTCTCTGATTTCCTTTTGCAATTTTCAATGCTTTTTTAATAAGGTCTTCCTCAAATAAACTCATAAATAATTTCATAGGGAAATTTTTTGATGTACAATTCCCCAGCAGATAACAATTTATAAGTCTCGATTTAGCATCTGCCATTTCATTTTTCAACTCTGAAAGATCTATCTTTTCACTACTCTCCAGATCAATTCTATTTTTATTCCTGTCTAATACAGCCATAGTACCTCTTATTAAAGCTTAATTAATTTTATAAGATTTTCCCTGTATCTTCTTCCCCAGGGAAGTGTCTCATTGTTTGAAAGAACTACACAATAATTATTATTTTCGGTCTCTTTTAATTGATTTATTTTTTCAACATTAACAATGGTTGAACGATTGATCCTGAGAAAAAGCTCGGGATCAAGCTTCTCCTCAATAGAGCGGAGAGTTTTCCTTAACACATAACATTTCTTGTCACAAATAATCCTGACATAATTTCTTTCAGCTCTGACTATATCAATATCTTTTTTATTGACAAACAAATAATCCTTTCCTACTTTAAAAAGAATCTTGTTCATTTTAAAATCTCCAGCCCATCATCCCTGAAATATAGCAGTTCATCCCTGCTTTCAGTTAATTTAACTCCCTTTTTTGCTATTCCCCATCTATTGTATTATGAATATTTTTATCTTTTTTTTAAACAAGGAGGCAATTATTACCGTTATTTACCGTTCTTTTCCATATTTCCGTGAACTTTTTACTAATTCCCGACTTTTTTCTTTGCTTTTTTGTACATATATCCAATTTTTAGGATGCTAATAATTAGCAATAACTTTACTTTATTATCTCTTCTTAATAAGATAAGGAATTAAGAAATCCATCCGGAGGGTTGAGATGAACATAAAAAGTATTCAGGATTTTTATGAGGAAAGATTTGCACATTGTTATGGCTGCGGAAGATTGAACAAGGACGGGCATCAGTTTAAAACTTTCTGGGAAGGGGATGAAACTATAACAAAATTCACGCCGGGCCCCGATCTCAAATCTCTTCCGGGGTTTATCTACGGAGGATTGATTGCATCCATGATAGATTGTCACGGCACCGGATCAGCAGCACTTGCCTATGCTAAAGAGAACAACATAGAGCTTGAGGAATTCAATGCTCCACGTTTTGTTACAGGTTCACTTTGTGTAAGTTATAAAAAGCCTACACCCATGGGCCCGGAACTCGTAGTCAAAGGAAAAATAAAAGAGATCAAAGGGAGAAAAGTGGTGATTGATGCCACTCTTATAGTTGAAGGTGAAATTTGTGCAACCGGAGAGGTCATATCGCTCCTAGTCCCAGAGGATTTCGGACAAAAATAGCCTCGAATCCGGGTTTGTATTTAGCCTGGAATCTAGTTATCAGATATAAACTTTATAAGATTAAAATATCCGTTTCTGCGATAACTGTTCCGTCCGGAGCAAGAGCTTTTAATATATACTTTTCTTCAACTCCAGGGGTAAGAAATTTATCCTTAAAAGTGAAAGTACCGGCTTCTGTAAATCTTGTAATCTCCTTCCATATTCCCTCTTTATATTTAAAAACGACATATGCCTTAACATCCATCGGTGAAGTTTCATGTTCGATTATTGTAATTGTAAGATCTGCAAACTCCTTCTCGATGATCCATGCTTTATCTTTAATCCTTGCCCCGGTAAGAATCAGGTCCGGAGGATATTGGATCAACTGGAAGTATAACTCCAGCAGATGATCCTCATTTACAGCAGTTATTATATAAGGATTTGACACTGCAGCTTCCTCACCGTTATCAACTATTTTATCTATCTCATATCCCGGATCAGGAAATATATTTACAACTGCATCTTTTCCGGGAACAATTTCATAAAGTTCTTGTTCCACACTTCCACCTGTATTTTTCACAAAGGCTTCAACAGTATAGAGATGGTTAATTTTTACAAGAAACAATCCCGGGTCAAGAACTGGAAGAACAACCCCGTTCTTGATCGAATCGAGCGAGGATACAACAAATATTCCTCCCCAATTACTTCCTGTTATATATGTAATCCCGTTGTTAAAAGTTGCAATACTATTTCCGGAGGTAAAAGGATAATTTGTAAATTTATGTACCCATCTCTTATAACCGCTCTGATCCATGTTCAAGAGGAAAGCAGTTTGTTTGAACACGGGTAACAGATCAACCTTTGTTTCTGAGAAAGGTATACTTGGAAGACTGTCAGAAGAACTCCCGGAAATAAAAAGATCGCCTAACGGACCTATATCAATAGATGATCCGGCAGAGTAATTTGCAACAAATGGAGTTTTTGCCCATAGCTTTTCTCCGGAAAGGCTAAAAGATGCAACATAGACCTGATGCTTGGAGATACCTATTCCATTCCGGTTCCCGGGTCCGTTATCTGACATGAACGATGAGACAGATGTATTAATTATATTGGGGAAGTCATATTTAACACCGGCAAGAAATATTCTGCCGCTCTGTGAATAATCTATGGACATCGGAAAAACTGTCTTTTCCTCTCCAATAAATGTATACCATTGAAAAGTACCTGATGATGAAAGTTTTGCCAGGATCCCGTCAAACTGGTCATCAACTATTTTATCCTGAAGAGGTCTGCCATATTTAAACTCCGGCCAATAAAGCAGTGTTTGTCCCGTAACGAAAATATCTCCTCCGGAAGCGAACCTAACTGAAGAGGAGTGTTGATAATCATCCCCTCCTAAAAATGTATACCATTGGAGATCTCCACTGGTATTGAGCCTTGCGACCGCAATGTCGGACCCATAAGAGCTTGGCGTATTAAAGTCGATCAGCGGTGATCCGTAAACCCCGGTATTCCAAGAACCATAGGATTCACCGGTCACAACGATTCTCCCCCCACTGGTAACATCGATCGCAGTTAAATTATCAGAATCGGAACCACCAAGGAAAGTATGCCACAGCAGGGTCCCCGAGGAATCCAGTTTGGCTACAAATCCGTCACTACTTCCATTGTGAGGAATGATAGGAGGTCCGAACTGCACTGAATTCAAGTCAGAATAACTCGATCCTGTAATATATACATTGCCGTCCCGATCCAGATCTATACCCCTGCCAAAACTATGTTCCACAAGAAGTGTATACCAAAGCAGTTTTCCCTTTTTGTTCCATTTCCCTACAAATGCGGCCTGATACATACCAAGGGTAAAAAAAGGTGTCGGCAATCCGAATTGAGACGGATCCCAATGATAGCTGCTGCCGGTAGTATAAATATTCCCTGATCCATCAACTGCAACCCCCTCGGCCCAGGGAAAAGTGTGATTATTGGACTGCCATCCATAAGTGACATACCAGGGTATATCAATGGTAAAACCTCCAAGTTGAAATGAGCCTGAAATAAAAAAAACAGCCAGAATAAATAAAATTAAGAATCTCTTTTTTCTCATTTTAACTCCTCCTTTCTCCAGATCTATTATGAATAAGATGTCACCTTTTAACCATAATAAAGTTCAGAGTTAGATAAAAAAACAGTTTATTTCCAATAAGTGTAAAATTAACAGCGGTTAAGAGGTTATTAAATTAGTAACAAAATTTAAAAATAATATCAACATTAATTTTTCAAATTAAAATCATTCTATTTCTGTACTAATCCTAAATTTTCGATATAATTGTATTGTGAGAAAAACATTCGGATTTATAACAGGTAACAAGCCTCTTGAAGAAGAGATGAAGTATGCTGTTGAACATAAGTTCGATCATATTGAGATAGATCTGATAAAGGATGATACAAATCTGGAAACATTCGACAGAAAAAAAATCCATGAATTAAAAAAACTATCATTCAACAGCCATGTTTCGATAAGTCTTCACCTCCCATATACCCAGAATCTTATCAGGAAAAATTTCATCTCAAGGAAAAAACTTTTCAGCCAGATAAATCATGCATTTGACCTCGCTGCAGATCTGAATGCAACTCACATCACAAGTCATATCGGTTCATTTTCAAAACAAATAATCTGGTCAGACCCGAGAGAGGAGTGTCTGAAAAGAGCTATAGACAGTATTCTTATCATTGCAGACATTGCAAACAGCCACCATATAAGATTCGCTCTGGAAAATCTGGTCCCCCTTCCTTCTCACTCCGCTTACCATTTTATCGGGGATAACATAAATGATTTCTCTGAAATTTTCTCTGGAGTAAATTCTGAGTTCATCGGACTCTGCCTTGACCTCGGCCATTCAAACCTGAGTGAAGGGGGGATCGAATATATAAAACAGCTTGGTGATAATATCTTCTGTGTTCATTACCATGATAACTCAGGCAGAAAAGATGAACATCTTCAGATCGGTGAAGGTAATATTCTCTGGAAAGGGATCATACATGAACTTGATAAGAGAGAATTCGACGGGCTGTATATCTCCGAATGTTTCAATTCAGAGCCACATCTGACAAGAGATAAATTGTTGGAAATTATCTGATTATATTCAGGCACTACCTGTAAAATCAAAGCTCAGTTTTTTCTGAAAATTATTGATCTGTGAAAATATATATTTCAGCATATGCTGTTCAAGTTCGGTCAACTCTTTTGGATTTATATCGTTGTCAGGTTTAGTATTATTTTTTATAGCTTCCACCTGATGTCTGAACCTGGTCCTCATCAGATAATCATAGACCTCTTCCATCTCCCTGAATGAAGAGTCTGTTAACTCGCCGCTTCTATTCAACTGATACAATCTTTTCATTGTATTGGTCTCACTTATGTTGTGCTTCAGGGCATAGATCCTCGCGAAGTTAACAATAAGCTGGATCGAGTCCTTTATATTAAAAGTGCTAGGTTTCTCCCCTCCAGACTCGAGGAGGATGTTACCGAAAAACCCGATAGGTGGTTTATAAAGAAGTGCATTTCTGGAGATATACTGTAGAAAGGAAAGATTTTCAGAAATAAGAGAGTTAATGAATTCTCTCAATTCTATTGTCATAACATCCTCTCCATGAACCGGCCTGAAATCAAAATGAATACTTACTTTAAGCAGGTCTTCAGGTGTGGACTTCGTTATCCAATTTTTAAAATATTTTCTCCATTCAGATACAGGCTTATTCCACTTCGGATTCATGGCCATTATATTACCGGGGCAGAATGTATATCCGCTTTTATCCATCCAGGTGCACACAAGTTCTCCCAGTTTCAGAAAATATTTCGCTGCTTCCACTGCCTCTTTTTCATCCTTGGGGTCTTCATAAATAATAGCATTATCCTGATCAGTCAGAAGTGTCTGTTCTTCACGCCCTTCACTCCCTAATGTCATGAAACTGAATTTCAAAGGTGGATCGCCCAGCTCTCTGACCGCAAAGTTTATCAGTTTTTTAAGGATAGAATCTGTGATAGTAGAGATCTTCCTGCAAATGATCTTTGAATTGGCCCCACTGTCAGAAAGTACTTTTACAAGAGATGGCACTCTCTTCTGCATAGGAAATATGTCCTGAACAATATTTGTCTTCTGAATTTCCGAGATAAGGAGTGAAGCCGAATTGTTCTGAATGCTGAAGAGCAGATCTCTGTGTATAACTCCTCTGATCCGTCCTGTA
The DNA here is from genome assembly GCA_029938635.1 of Candidatus Aminicenantota bacterium. Taxonomy (GTDB): domain Bacteria; phylum Acidobacteriota; class Aminicenantia; order UBA2199; family UBA2199; genus UBA647. The sequence goes on along the minus strand of JAOZUQ010000058.1, from coordinate 521 downwards.
TAATCCGTAACCGCCAGATGTCCGATATTTTTCTCTCGCATAAGAATAAGAGATTCAAATATTGAAGAGTTCATGGATATGGTTGAAATCGGAGAACTCATTATCTTCATAACCGGCATATTTTTATCTAAATTATCATTTAAAACTCTATCCCTGAGATCTCGTCCTGTCACCAATCCAATATATTCATTCAATGGATTATCACCGGGGATATTGCTTTTCACAAAAATAATATCCTGATCCGAACGGGACATTAAAGTAACTGCCTCTTCCACAGAAGTATCCAAATCGCAATGAATTATTTCTGTATAATAATCACTTAGTGGTTCATCGAATATAAACTGGGCGGTTTTAAGTTCCACCATCAACTTATCTTTATCTTCCTCTGTCCTATACCTTTCAGTTATATCTTCAATAATTCCATCACAATATTTTTCATTTCCCCTGTTATCACGAACCAGTGCAAGAGAGATGTTGAGGACAGCTGTGGTCTGGTCAGGTTTTCTTATCTCAATTGTCTA
>JAOZUQ010000057.1 GCA_029938635.1 Candidatus Aminicenantota bacterium | reverse complement strand
CCCCTTGTTGCTTTGCGGGTTCAGACAGTATAGGAATGGGAAAATTATAACGCTGCGATTGTTTCGATCTCTATGTCTACATCGAGAGGCAGCTTTGCAACCTGTAATGCCGAGCGGGCGGGGTATGGTTTTGTGAAATATTCGGCATAAATGGAGTTTACAAGAGAAAAATCATCCATGTTTTTCAGGAAAACCGTTACTTTAATAATATCATCAAGGGTTCTTCCGGCTTCAGCCAGAATATTTTTTATATTACTGAATATCTGCTTTGTCTGTTCTGAAACACCGCCTTCAACAACTTTTCCGATTGCCGGATCAATTCCTATCTGTCCGGAAAGAAAAAGAAATCCATTAATACTAACAGCTTGTGAATAAGGTCCCAAAGCTTCCGGTGCATTTTTTGTTTCGATCAATTTTTTGCTCATTCTTCCTCCAAATAATTATCTTCATCTCTAACTAATTCAACTACAGGCTTTCTCCGTTTCGCAAGATATATCAGTAAAACCCCTGCAATAAATCCCCCGACATGGGCAAGCCATGCTATACCACCGCTGCTGGTGTAAAAAAACTGAAATATAAACCAGAGAGCCAGAAATATTCCTGCCGGGATATCGACAAAAGTTACAATAATAAAAATAAATACCAGGGTTTTTATTTTTGCTTTGGGATAAAGGATCAGATATGCCCCCATTACCCCGGAGACAGCTCCGCTTGCTCCGATCACGGGAGTTAAAGAACCTAAATTAAAAAGAATATGTAGAAATGCAGCTCCTGTCCCGGAAACTAAATAAAACAGAATAAATAATACTTTCCCCAGATAATCTTCGATATTATTCCCGAATATCCACAGAAAAAGCATGTTCCCTAATAAGTGCATTATTGATCCATGCATGAACATCGATGAAATAATGCTCAACAAAGGAGATAAACTCCTCTCCTGAAAAACCGGCTGGCCAAACATATCTCTGTCCACCAGCACTTTTACATTTTTGAGATGAGTTATCTCATAAGGGACCATGGAATAATGGTTTACATAGTGTGAAAGGCCAGGTTCCGCCATATAATTCTGATACATGAATACAAAAATATTCAGAATAATCAGTACAATAGTAACATATGGTATGGTTTTGGTAGGGTTATAATCCTTAATCGGAAAAAACATGTTTTTTTAAGAAATCGGCAAACCCTCTGATCCTTAGTAAAACCTTATCCTTTCCCAGAAAGATAATTATTTCAAAGATTGAGGGGCTCACGGTTGTGTTTGTAAGGGCAAATCTGAGAGGATGAATTATTTCTCCTGCTTTTATTTCCTTGCTCTCTGCATACTCACGCAATAGTTTTTCTAAATTTTCTTCCGTAAATTCTGTGATCTTTTCAAACCTTTTTCCCAATTCTTCCAATAGATCGATAAGGTTCTTGTTTTCTGTATTAAGTTTGCTGAGTTCTGATTCATCATAAATCAATTCATCTGAAAGATATATGTCAAATTGAGGAATAAAATCATGAACCTTTTTCATTCTCGGTCTAACAAGTTCGATAAGTGAGAGAAGCCTTTCAATTTCTGTACTTTCATATTTTGTCCTGAATTCACTATCTTCGAAAAGTATTTCAAGGATCTTTCCGGGATCTTTCTCTTTAATTGCCTTTGCATTCAGAAAATTCAGTTTATCATAATCAAAGATCGGACTGTTCTTCGAAATGGCTGAGAAATTAAAATCTTTTATTAAACTATCAAGATCATATATTTTTTTATGATCATTCGGGCTCCAGGAAAGATGAGACAGGTAAGTAACAAGTGCCTCCGGAAGATATCCATTTTTTTTGAATTCCAGAATCGAAGTTTCTCCATGTCTTTTACTGAGTTTTTTTTTATCGGCCCCCATGATAAGAGGCAGATGTGAAAATCTCGGTGGTTTTTTGCCAAGCGCAAGAAAAAGGAGAATTTGCTTGAACGTGTTGGAAATATGGTCATCACCTCTGACCACATCGGTAATATTCATCGAAATATCATCTGATACAACCGAAAGTTGATAAGTGGGGCTTCCATCTGACCTTAGAAGAACAAAATCATCGATCTCACGATTATTAATTTTTACCTCTTTGTGAATACGATCTTTAAATTTTGTTTCTCCTTCCGGAATTTTAAATCGTAATACAAAAGGATCATTATTCTTCAACCGCTCTTCTATTTCCTCACGAGTTAGCTTGAGGCAATATCTGTCATACATGAAAAATTGTACTTTTCCATCCTTTACCCTTCTTGCTTCGGTCTCTTCCTGTGAACAAAAACACCGGTAGGCTTTATTTTCTTCCAGCAATTTATTTGCAATCTCAACATGGGTATCAATATGCTTTGACTGAAACCAGGGACTATCATCAGAATTCAGGCCAAGCCATTCAAGTCCATCAATGATCTCCTGTGACATTTCCGAAGTCGATCTTTCCCTGTCTGTGTCCTCTATTCTTAGAACAAATTTTCCATCTTCTTTTTTTGCGAACAGATAATTAAAAAGTGCCGTCCTGGCACCTCCAATATGAAGGTGTCCGGTCGGAGAAGGTGCGAATCTTACTATTTTATTCTGGTTGCTCATCATTTTCATCCTCAGAAAAATCGTCATCAACCCTTACTTTCTCAAGCGATACTAGCCTGTCACCCTCTTTTAGATTTATGATTTTTAAACCCTGGGTAGCTCTTCCCTGTGATCGTATCTGTGATGTGCCCAACTTATTCACAACTCCCTTTTCAGAAGAGAGGATCATCTCATCCGAATCGTTCAAAATGATCAACCCTATTACTTTTCCCAATTTTTCATTGATCTTTATATTAAGGAGCCCTTTTCCGCCACGGGACTGACACCTGTAAAGACCAAGATCTGATTTTTTACCTATACCGGATTCTGTAATTGTGAGTATATATTTGTCATCTTCCCCGATAACTCCTGCTCCAACGAGGAAATCCTCTTTTTCAAGCCTGATTCCTATAACACCTCTTGCTCCTCTTCCCATTTCCCTTATCTGTTTTTCATTGAAACGGATAGACTTCCCAAGAGTTGAGCCCAGAATAATGTCATTATTTCCTTCTGTAATATGAGCTTCAAATATTTTATCATCTTCTGTTACATCAGCAGCAATAATACCTGATACTCTCGGGCGTGCAAATTTTGACAGATTTGTTTTTTTAACATATCCCCGCCTGGAAAAAAGCATTACAAATTTATCTTCAGAAAATTCTTTGACATTTATAACTGAACATACTTTTTCTTCATCGCTGATACCAATGATCCGGTTGATCGGCTTCCCTCTCCCCGTTGTATCACCTTCCGGAAGATCGTACACTTTTTTCCAGAACATTCTCCCTTTCTCGGTAAAAACAAGGATATATTGATGGGCAGATGCAACGAAAACCCTTCTGACCATATCAGTATCCTTTAATCCGAAGCCTCTCTTTCCCATGGTTCCGCGATTCTGTATTTTATATGAATCGAGAAGGGTCCTTTTTATATACCCCTCTTTTGTAAAGATGATTATATAATCCTCATCCTTAATAATGTCTTCCATGTTTATTTCGGTAAGTTCAGTTTCAATTATTATTGTTCTTCTCTTATCTTCAAATTTTGAAGCTGACTCAATAAGTTCTGTTTTTATCAATTCAAGAAGCTTTTCATCATTTGAAAGAATTTCTTTAAGATATTTTATAAGTTTAAGAAGTTCATTATATTCATTTTCGAGTTTTTCGACTTCCAGGCCTGTAAGTTTATAAAGCTGCATTTCAAGAATTGCATTTGCCTGGATCTCGGAAAGTTTATATTTTGATATTAAAAGCTTTCTGGCCTCATCCCTGTTTTTTGAACCTTTTATTATTTTTACGATCTCATCAAGGTTTTCAAGAGCGATCTTAAGGCCTTCGATAATATGAATCCGTTTTTCAGCTTTTTCAAGTTCAAACTTAGTTCTTCTTCTGATTATCTCTTTTCTGTGTCCTAAAAAATATTTAAAATAATCTTTAATATTAAATTGTTTAGGTTGCTTGTTTACAATAGCAAGGAGATTTAGAGAAAATGTTGTCTGAAGTTGAGTATATTTAAAAAGATTGTTCAAAACTACTTCAGGGATCTCATCTCTCTTGATCTCAACAACTATTCTCATTCCATCCCTGTCCGATTCGTCCCTCAGATCTGAAATTCCTCCGATCTTTTTTGTATTTACAAGTCTTGCAATATTCTCAAGCAATCTGGATTTATTTGTCTGATATGGAATCTCAGAGATAATTATTTTCTGTTTTCCTTTATCATCCTCTTCAAATCCGGCCTTTCCCCTGACTATCACAGATCCTTTTCCGGTGGTATAGGCTTCTAAAATGGACTTTTTCCCATAAATCGTCCCGCCAGTGGGAAAATCCGGGCCTTTGACAATATCCATTATTTCTTCAATAGACATGACGGGGTTGTTCATGTAGGTAATAAATGCATCGGTAAGCTCTTTTATGTTGTGAGGGGGAATAGAGGTTGCCATTCCAACTGCGATCCCGGAACTCCCATTAAGCAATAAGTTTGGAAGCTGTGAAGGGAAAACTTCCGGTTCATTTAATGATCCGTCATAGTTTGGAATAAAATTAACCGTATTCTTTTCAAGATCCTTTAAAAGTTCATTTGTAATATTTTGAAGCCTGACCTCTGTATACCTCTGAGCTGCAGGCGGATCACCATCAATCGACCCAAAGTTACCCTGACCGTCAACAAGCGGATAACGGAGAGAAAAATCCTGAGCCATTCTGACAAGAGTGTCATAAACAGCCTGATCTCCGTGTGGATGATATTTACCGATCACATCACCAACTATCCTTGCAGATTTTTTGTAAGGTTTATTATGGTAGGTTCCTGTTTGAGATAATGAAAACAAAGTTCTTCTATGAACAGGCTTTAAACCATCCCTGATATCAGGAATAGCTCTTCCGATAATTACACTCATTGAATAATCGAGATAAGATGTCTGCATCTCATTCTCGATTGTGACTTCTTCGATATTCGTCAGATTTTTCTTTTCATCTGCCATAGCAATTCCTTATACATCCAGATTTTTAACGTTAAGGGCGTTTTCTTCAATAAAAGCACGTCTCTTCATTGAATCACTGCCCATCAGGGTGTCAAATATTATTTCACTCTCATAAAAGTCATTAATTTCTACTTTTAGCAGGGTCCGGTTCTCGGGATTCATCGTTGTCTCCCATAATTGATCGGGATTCATTTCCCCCAAACCTTTATATCTTTGAATGTAGACCCCTTTTTTTACTTTTTCATAAAGTTGTGAAACAACATCTCTTTCGTCTTCAATAACAAATTTATCCTCTCCGATACTAAATTTATAAGGAGAGCCTGGAAGATCCTTGAGTTTTTCATAAGCTTCATTTACCCTGGCGAAAAGAGGGCCGGTCAGATATTCCCAATTTATCGTTTTTGACATGGAAACACCACTCAACTCATATTTAAGATCTATTGTGTAAGTTGAATATTCAGAATCATAATTTACGGAAGCAGCCTTGCAGCAATCAATTTTCTTTATAACATCAGCTACTTCCAGGGTCTTCTTCTCATCTTTAAACGAATCCTCATTCTTTATAAGTTCGATCAATTTCCTGGTCAATACTTTCGGCATTCCTCTCTGCTCGATTTTATCGAGAAGCGTATTTTTCTTTGTTAGGAGTTTTATGAACTTAATGAGAGCATCACCTTCCAGATAAGAACCTTCTTCTCCGTTCATTGAGAGCTGCACGTCCTTTCCGATCTTTTTCAACAGATAATTATCAAGATCTTTTTCCCTTTTAAGATAAACCCCTTTTTTTCCTATTCTGAAAAGATATAAAGGCGGCTGTGCCAGATAAAGATATCCACGCTCTATAAGAGGTTTCATATGCCGGAAAAAGAATGTCATCAGCAAAGTACGAATATGAGAACCGTCAACATCCGCATCTGTCATTATAATTATCTTTTTATACCTTATCTTTTCTATATCAAAATGTTCCACACCGATCCCGACACCCAGAGCAGCGATAATGGTTTTTATCTCTTCATTCTCAAGCATCTTCGCGGTAGTAGATTTTTCAACATTAAGTATTTTTCCTTTCAACGGAAGTATTGCCTGGAATTTTCTGTCTCTCCCCTGCTTGGCGGATCCTCCTGCCGAATCACCCTCAACAATATAAATTTCACTCTCTTCTGGATCTTTTGACTGGCAATCTGCAAGTTTACCCGGAAGTGAAGTGCTTTCAAGAAGGCTTGTCTTCCTTATCAGATCTTTCGCTTTTCTGGAAGCCTCTCTCGCCTGAGCGGCAAGAGAAACCTTGGCAATTATATCTTTCGATATTGATATATTCTCTTCGAGAAATTCCCCGAGTTTTTGATTTACAAAAGATTCCACAATTCCCTTAACTTCAGAGTTTCCCAGTTTTGCCTTTGTTTGTCCTTCAAACTGTGGATCTTTAATTCTTATGGAGATAATACCAACAATCCCCTCTCTTACATCTTCACCGGAAAAACTCTCTTTAAAATCTTTTTTTATATTATTTGATTGCGCATAATGGTTTATGGTTCTGGTAAGCGCTCCCTTGAAACCGGTTAAATGAGTACCACCCTCGATCGTATTTATATTATTGACGAATGAAAGCAATATCTCCGAATAAGAATTCACATACTGAAACGCGATCTCCACTATCATATCATCACTTTCTGACGATAGAAATATCGGATTTTCATGAACTCTTTTTTTAGATTGTGTTAAATACTCAACATATTCAACAATTCCGCCCTCGTAATAAAAAACTTCACTTTTATCCGTTCTTTCATCTTTCAGGCTGATCGACAATCCTTTATTAAGAAAAGCTAATTCCTTAAGCCTTTTTGCTAAAATAGTATAATCATATTCCAGAGTTTCAAAAATATCCTCATCGGGCCAGAAAGTTATTTTCGTTCCCCTTTTTTCCGTTTTCCCAAGTTTTTGAAACTCTGTCTCCGGATGTCCGGCCTGATATTTCTGAAAATAGATATTCCCGTCTCTTTTAACTTCCAATTCAAGTTTTGAGGATAAAGCGTTTACAACTGAAACTCCAACACCGTGAAGTCCACCTGACACTTTATATGTATCGTTGTCAAATTTTCCTCCGGCATGAAGAATGGTCATAACTATTTCTGCAGCGGATTTATTTTCTTCTTTATGAATATCAACCGGAATTCCTCTTCCGTTATCGACAACTGAAATTGAGTTATCAAAATGGATAACCACATCTATGGAATCACAAAATCCTACCATCGCTTCGTCAACCGAGTTATCAACAACCTCATATACAAGATGATGAAGCCCGGACGATCCGGTACTCCCTATATACATTGCCGGACGCAATCTTACTGCTTCCAGCCCTTCCAGAATTTTTATATTATCAGCTGTATAATTATTTCCGTTTTCATTTGATGATCCGACTGTCAATTTACTCTCCTGTAAAAGGTTTCAACTATTCAGAAATATGATAAATCCAATACACCTTTAATTATGGTTATTATAACTCAAATACTTAGATCTGTAAAGGTAAGGGCAGGTATTTGAACATACCCGGACAGACATATAATGTTAATGTTTTAACTTTATAGTTGAATCAAAATTTTTGTTATTTCTCACTGAAGTTGCAATTACCTGCATTGCCGGATAATTTGACATTAAAACCTCTGTGTTCTCGTCATCCATAGCTATATCATAATCATCAACAAGAAAGACGGGGTACTCCTCTCTTACTGACAAAAACATATCAATGTATGCTAGATAGATGAAAAGCAGATTGAGTTTTTTCTCCCCGGAAGAATACAATCTCAACGATCTTTCATTCAGGAATATCTCGTATTTATCCAGGTGAGTACCGACAACCGGGTTTTTATACAAAATTTCTTTTTCAAGAACACCTTCCAGAACTGATAAAACCATATCCGGTTTAAACTCATCATTATAGAAAAAATCAGATGATGAAGGAGTATATCTTATCTCTATCCCACTGTTATATTTATCCTTAACACAATTATTGATTTTTCTGATAAAATCAATTCTTTTTCTAGTAATTTTTAAAATATATTCTGCAAGCAACTTGTTCCAGCCTTTCAAATGGGCAGGGTCCGGATTGTGTTTTAAGAGATAGGTCTTGTTTCGAATCACTTTTTTATATTCGATCAATTCACTGGAATAGATATTTTCTATTCCGAATATGAACCGATCAAATAATTTTCTCAAACTGGATCTGCTCGATATCAATGATACATAATCACTGGATGAAAAAAAAAGTGGAAAAAATTTTCTTCCGATTCCGGGAATTCCTGTCTTTTCCCCGTCAAGAAATAGTGAAAAATTTTTATTTAGAGAGGCACTTATTTTAAATTCTAATTGATTTCTGTTAACAGATGAATTTATAAAAAATTCATCAGATTCATTATTAAGAAGTTCATCTTTCTTCACATTTAAAAATGAGCGTCCGAAACCGAGAATATATATCGCTTCAAGAATAGTGGTTTTCCCCGATCCGTTAGATCCGTGAATTAAATTTTTGCTGTTCGTAAAAGAAAAAAATTTTTTATTCTTAAAGTTCCGAAATCCGGAGATCTCAATATTTTCAATAAACAAATTTAAATATTCAGAGGCATTACTACATAAATAAATTTTCCTTCCTTTGAAGGTGTTGACGGTTCAAAAACAAACGAACTCTCGGTATCATTCATTTTTATTGTTATTGTTTCTGTATTCACATGCGCTAAAAAGTCAATAATAAAATTGCCATTGAAAGCAACACTGATAGGCTCTCCGTCATAATCAATATCTATCTCATCATGGGCTTCACCCTTTTCAGGTGTGGTCCGCTCCAAAACAAGCCTCCCTTTCTCAAATTTAAAAAGAACACCATTGTTTCTGCTCTTGAATATTAATATTCTTTTCAGTGTAGTGTTAAGTTCATTACTTTCTATAACTGCTTTGTTTTCTGTACTCTCCGGAATTACAGTTTTATAATTCGGGAATTTCTGGTCAATGATACGTGAGGAAAGGACCCTGTTCTGATATCTGAAAAACAAATTATTCTTGTCATATGAAAATTCAATACTTCCACTGTCTCCAATCTTCAATAGCTCAAGAAGAGATTTTCTTGAAATTATAAAATTGACACTATCTCCCCTTTCAACTTTATAATCAAAATGTGAGTAAGAAAGTCTGTGGCCATCAGTAGAGGCCATCTCTATCATATCATCTGATATCGTGAGAAGTGCCCCTCCAAGATTAAATTTCATTTCAGGTGAAATTATGAAGTAACTTTTATTTATCAGGAATCCCAATTGTTTTACATCAAGTTTTATCGGATCAGAAAAATCGGCTTCCGGCAATTTTGGATAATCTGCAGATTGAAGTCCCATAAGCTTATATTTACTTGTTTTCTTCTCATTTGAAATATTTATTTTCAGATCATTATTTTCAGAAATTTCTATGTTGCCTTCCGGCATTTTTGAAATAAGATCATAAAAATCCCTTCCGTTAACCGTAAAGGAGCCGGGTTCCTCAACTCTTACCTGGATTTTTGAAGACAATCCTATTTCAAGATCGGTAGCTACAAGTTCAAGATCTCCATTCTCTAATGCTGTAATCTTTATGTTTTGAAGTATGTCAATTAGAGTTTTTTTTTCAAATACTCCCTGAAAAAGTTTTAGTTCATTCGAGAAAAAATTTTTTTCCACAAAAATTCTCATTTTTACCTGCCTTTATATATTTATACATATAATAACATAATGATATTGTAAAGATAAAGAAGTATGTTGAAAAGTTAAAAAAACAGAAAACAATAATAATAGTGAAGAATATCTGTGTTCAAAATAATGTGGAAAATATTTGTGATATGTGAATTATTCTAATTTTCAAAAAATTTTATGTAAGAGTTAACCTTTTTTAACATTTCCTGGTCTTTTGCTAACATGTTTTTCACTTTTCTGATTGAATAAATTACAGTAGAGTGATCTTTGCCTCCAAACTTTGATCCGATCTCAACATATGAACTGTTAGTTATTATTTTCGAAAGATACATTGCGATCTGTCTTGGAAGCACTATTTTTTTTGAATTATTTTTTGAAACAATATCAGATGTTTTAATTTCGAATTTTTTTGAGACAAATTCCTGAATATTTTTTATTGTAACTTTTTTTTGCCGTGAAGCAATATATGGTTTTAGAGCTTCTTTTGCAAAATCAAGAGTTAATATCACACCTTTTTTATTAGAGAAAGTAAGATCTGCTACACCGATAAGCCTGTTTAGTGCACCTTCAAGTTTTCTTATATTATCTTTTATTGAAGAGGCGAGAAAATATTGAACATCCTCGGGTATATCAAAATTAGTCCCGTTTACGATTTCCTTTTCAGCTATTTTATTCTTAAGTATAGCCAGCCTGTCCTCAAGGCTGTATGGAAGAATATCAACTATCCCCCCCATCTCAAATCTGGATTTGATTCTATCCTCAAGATCCGGAATATAGTCGGGATGTTTATCTGAACAGATTACTATTTGTTTTTCCATCTGGATCAACTTGTTGAAGATATTATAAAACTGCTCACGGGTTCCTCCCCATTTAGTGATAAATTGAATATCATCAATAAGGAGCACATCAATTGAGGTGTATTTTTTTATGATCTGAGCGCCCTGCTTCTGCCTTGTAAATTCGACATACTCATTCATAAAGTCACTCGAAGTAGTGTAAACAACGCTGGCATTTTTATTAATATTTTTGAGCCTGTTTCCTATGGCCTGCATCAAATGTGTTTTTCCAAGACCGACATCACTGTATATGTATAGTGGATTATAGGATTTTCCGGGGAACTCAGACACGTTGTATGCAAAGGAGTGAGCCATCCGGTTTGAATTGGTCTGGGTAAAAGTGTCAAAAATAAATTTTTTTTGAAGGTTGGAATTGAATACTGTTTTTGATTGCATACGAGGATGCTCTATTATTTCTTCAGCTTCTTCAAAAAGGGGGACGATCTTTATTACGATTTTCAGAGTATCTTTAAGCTTGGAATTGATTTTGGTTAGAACATTGTTTTTGATCCATATCATCTTGTTCTTTTCAGGTGAACCAAGAAAAATATTTCCTTTGTTCTCACCTATGTACTCAAGCGGAACAATGTATTTTTCGAATGTAGGAATATCAAGGATTTCTTTAATATGAGATTTGATAGTATTGAAGTCTGTCATTTTTCCACATCATTTTTAACAATTGTGGAAAAAAAGCTATGTTTACATGAAGTCATTGTTCAATGTTAAATAAATTGATTTTCAGTGTCAACATAAAAAATAATTTTTTAATATTATTAGAGCCAATTGCAAAAACATCTGTTTTTGCAATTAGCTCATTAGTGATATAATTTTAGTGTGGTTTTTGAATGAAAAAGATAATATTAAAAATTCTTGTAATAATTGTAATCATAGTTCTTATATTTACACCATTTCTACTTATAATTGATTTCGATAGATATCTGCCAATTGTTGGGTTCATATGGATGTTCTCGGTTTCATACTTTATTTTTGTTAAAACGAAGAACTGAATAAAAAGGGAGAAAAATTGGATCAACCCGAACTAACGGATAAAACCATAAGGTTGTTTATTTCAACACTTAAAGAATATAGTGAAAAAATAAACGTAATTTCAAAGGGAATAACCGGGGAGCAACTGAACGCATTGATAGAAGAAACAATTCTTCTGGAAAAGCATATTTCGGAAAACACTATTGTTGATGCGGGTAGCGGAAATGGAATTCTGGGTATCCCGATAGCAATACTCAATCCGGATAAAAAAGTTTTTCTCATAGAACCAAGAAAAAAAAAGTCAGAATTTCTCTCATATACAATAAAAAAATTAGATTTAAAGAACACCGAAGTTGTAAGATCCGGAATAGAGGAGTTTCTAAAAGGGCGGGAAAAAAGAAAATTTACAATGATAGCAAGAGGGTTTCCCGATAATATAAAGCTTACAATCTATGTAAAAAAGAAGATCGTAAAGGAACTTTTATTAATAACATCATTAGCCAAAATAAAAAAAATGACCAAAGGGATAGAAAAGTTAAGACAAAATATCTATAATGTACCTTTTCGGGATAATCTGAAAATAATACACATAGCAAATGTTTCACGTGAAACATAGAGGGGAAATGGGTAAAATTATAACAATTGCAAATCAAAAAGGTGGGGTTGGTAAAACAACAACCGCTATCAACCTGGGTGCTTCTCTGGCGATTGCGGAAAAGCGAATTCTTTTGCTTGACCTTGATCCACAGGCAAATTCTACTACCGGCATGGGGCTTGACAGGACTATTATTGAAAAAGATATCTATAGTGTTCTTTCTGATAAGTGTTCTGTGAGTGATTCGATAGTTGATACGGAGCTGCCGTTTTTTAAAATCATTCCGTCTTCAAGAAACCTGGCAAGGTTTGAAATGGAAGTTTCAGAGTTTGATGGAAATCATTTATATTTAAAAAATTCACTTGAAGATATTAAATCTGAATTCGATTTTATTATTATTGATTCTCCGCCATCACTCGGGCTTCTTACGATCAACTCTCTGACTGCCTGCGATTCGGTTCTTATACCGATCCAGTCTGAGTATTATGCCCTTGAGGGGTTGTCTGACCTTAACGATACTATTGAACGGATAAAAGATAATTTTAATAAAGATCTGGAAATAGAAGGTATCCTTATCACTATGTTTGATGAGAGGACAAATCTTTCAAGACAGGTTGAAGAGGAGATCAGAGCATTTTTTAAAGCAAAGGTATATAAATCTATAATTCCAAGAAATGTGAGGCTTTCGGAGGCTCCCAGTTTTGGAAAACCTATTCAGTTGTATGAAATAAAATCAGCCGGTTCCAAGGCTTATATGGCATTGGCTAAGGAGATGTTGGGTCAATGAAGAGACGTGTTCTTGGGAAAGGGATAGAGGCAATAATAGCGAACAAGCCAAATCTTAATGAAAACGGGGATTTTATAGAAGTTGATATAGATAATATATATCCAAATCCTTATCAGCCTAGAAAAAAATTTAGAAAAGAAAAAATACTTGAACTGGCAGCATCACTCAAAGAAAACGGGATGATACAGCCTGTAGTTCTTTATCGGGATAGTAATAAATACTTTCTTCTTGTAGGTGAACGCAGATGGAGGTCGGCTCAGCAACTTAAGTGGGAAAAAATACCTGCAATCATTAAAGATGTTACTCCAAAGGAAGTAATGGTTGCAGCACTTGTGGAAAATGTTCAACGCGAGGATTTGAATGCTGTTGAGATCGCTGAGGGGATAAATCTGATAATTGAAAAAAACCATTTAAGTCAGGAAGAAGCAGCTGTTAAAGTCGGGATGAACAGAACAACAGTGACAAATTATCTTAGATTATTAAAACTTCCTGAAGCTGTAAAACAGAGTATAATATCAGGTGAAATATCTCAGGGGCATGCAAGAGCATTGTTAGGCCTTGATAATGCCGAGGCCATTCTTGATGTTATGTCAATAATACTGAAAGGCACTTTGTCTGTTAGAGAAACTGAAAAACTTGTAAAGAAAACGAACGAAAAGCCTGAAACGGAATCGGGAAACATTACAGATGTTGAACAGGATCCTGATCTTAGAAAAGCTGAAGAAAGCCTTTCAAAGATTTTTTCATCAAAAGTAAATCTTGTTTATAAAAAGAACGGTAGTGGAAAAATTATAGTTTATTTTAATAATCTTGAAGAATATGAACGAATTCATAAGTTAATAACGAAGGAGTGATTATGCAAAAAAATGAAATTATAGGAAAAGTTAACGGTTTTATTGATCGTGATACAGAGATGACAGGTGATATTAAATTCAGTGATTCATTCAGAATTGATGGAACATTCAAGGGGAAGATCTTATCCGGAAACACACTCATTGTAGGTGAAGGCGGGATGGTTGAGGCCGATGTGGATGTTGCAAATATTTCAGTTAACGGTGTCGTAAAAGGGACATTGAAGGCCAGCGAAAGGGTAGAGATATATTCACTCGGAAGGGTTACGGGAGAAATAATAACTCCCAAGCTAATTGTCGAAGATGGAGCCTTTTTCCAGGGTTCATGTCAAATGGAGCTTAAAGTTCTTGAATCAAAGTCAAAAGTTATGGAAGAAAAACCAGAAAAAGATCAAAAAATTTGATGAAAATCGGGGCAATAATACCGGCCAGATATGAATCATCAAGGTTTAGAGGTAAACCTCTGGCTAAAATTTCCGGCATATCAATGATCGAACGGGTATACAGGCAGGTCCTTAAATCGGAAAAGTTTGAGGAGATCATTGTTGCCACCGATAGTAATCTTATTGCCGAAGAAGTGGATAAGTTCAATGGAAAGTTTGTTATAACTTCATCTGATTGCTCTTCCGGAACAGAAAGAGTATGGGAAGTTCTAAAAGATAGTGATCTGGATTCAGCTATAAATATTCAGGGTGACGAACCTCTTATTTCTGAAAAATTGATATCTGAAATATATGTTAGATTAGAACAAAGTGGAGATCCTGTTGTTACAGCCGCCTATTTTAATGAATCACTTGATGATTTCAATTCTGTCAACGTAGTAAAAAGTGTTTTTGATGCAAACGGAAATGCTTTATATTTTTCAAGATCACCAATACCGGGGCAGCAGCTTTCCGGATTCAGTGGTTTTTATCATCATGTTGGAATATATGGATATACAAGGGATGCCCTTTCGTCTTTCTTTAATCTTCCTCCATCAAAAATGGAACAAATGGAAAAGCTTGAACAATTAAGATTTATTGAAAACGGGATAAATATTTGTGTTTTAAAAACAGATTACAGATCGATCGGGGTTGATGTTCCCCAGGATATAGAGAAGATCGAAAAACTATTAAAGGAATGAAAATTGAAAACTAAGTATATTTTTGTAACCGGGGGAGTACTTTCGTCATTGGGAAAAGGGGTTGCTGCAGCATCTATAGGAAATATTCTCGAATCCTATGGGTATTCGATTACCATTGTTAAACTTGATCCATATTTAAATGTTGATCCCGGGACAATGAGCCCGCTTCAGCATGGAGAGGTTTTTGTTACTGATGACGGGGCTGAAACAGATCTGGATCTTGGCCATTACGAAAGATTTACAAAGACAGTTACATCTCAGAAGAATAATTGGACGGCAGGAAAGATATACTACAGTGTTATTGAAAAAGAGAGGCGTGGAGATTATCTTGGAAAAACCGTTCAGGTAATTCCTCATGTCACGGATGAGATAAAAAGCGCCATTACTTCTCTTGATGGAAGATACGATGTAATTATTATTGAAATTGGTGGTACCGTAGGTGATATTGAAAGTCTCCCGTTCCTTGAAGCAATAAGGCAGATCGGACTCGATTCTGAGCAAGTTGATACATTGTTCATACATTTAACTCTGGTCCCGTTTATGAAAGCAGCCGGCGAATTAAAAACAAAACCGACTCAACACAGCGTTAAGGCATTGAGAGAGATCGGCATTCAGCCTGATATATTGTTATGTAGAGCAGAAATACCCCTTCCTGAGGAAATAAAGAGAAAAATAGCCCTATTCACTAATGTAAAATATGAGGACGTTGTGAGCGCAAATGATGTAGATACAATTTATAAAATACCTCTTGTTTTTAAGGAAGAAGGGATGGGGAATCTGCTTTTGAAAAAACTTGATCTGAAAATGAAAAAGGATGATTCATCTTCCTGGAGAAAGTGGGTGGATAAAATCTACAATCTTGAAAATGAAGTGACAATAAGTATAGTTGGTAAATATGTGAGTTTAAGCGATTCGTATAAAAGTCTTTTTGAAGCTCTTTTTCATGGCGGAGTTGAGAATAACATTAAGGTGAAACTGGATCTTATAGAATCTGATACCCTGCTTGATGATGATCTTGAAAAGATATTTGAAAATTCTGACGGAATCCTTGTCCCAGGTGGATTTGGTATCAGGGGAATAGAGGGTATGATAAAGGCGATTGAATATGCCAGGATCAACAATATTCCTTATTTTGGAATTTGCCTCGGAATGCAGACGGCTTCCATTGAATTTATCAGGAATGTTGCCGGAATAAAAAATGCTCATTCCGCAGAGTTTGATAAAACTACTGATAAAAGAATTTTTCTTAAGCTAAAAGAACTTATAGGAATTGAAGAAATGGGACACAACATGAGGCTCGGGCAATTTTCCTGTACTCTTAAGGATGGTACGCTTTGCAGAGATATTTATAAGGATAAAAATATAATGGAGAGACACAGGCACAGATATGAGTTCAATCCTGAATTTGAAGAAGTTCTCGAATCGAATGGAATGGTAATTTCAGGAAAGAACGAGGAGAGAAACCTTGTGGAAATGATAGAATTGTCAGGCCATCCATGGTTCATAGGGTGTCAGTTTCATCCTGAACTAAAATCGAGGCCGATGAACCCTCATCCCCTTTTTATCTCTTTTATCGGAGCGTCAAAAAAATATAAGGAATTATGCGTTTAACATATTTTACATTTTAAATTATTGAAACAACCAATTCCCACTCTTCATCGTCTTCGTTTTCCACCAGATTATATAGTTTTCCACTTTCAATGAAATAGGGATAATCTTCAATTATATTGTTTGAAGCAACCGGAATGACCTTTTTGTTGAGGATCTTTCCTGATTTATCCAGAATATAGAATTCATCTCCGGAGTCTGTTCTTTTAAAAGTATGAACATAAATTCTATTATCCGTAACAAAAAAGTTTTTTATAGCAGGATATTGATCAGCAATGTCGAACATGTCTTTTATCCTTTCCCAGAAAGCACTGAACCTGGAATCATTTTTGTAATAATTTTTTATTTCAGATTTTTTGCTGCCCGAAATTTTTATCAGGCTGTAATCTATCTTTATGGGATTCATTGTTTTTCCATTTTCGTCATATCTGTTTATTACAAAATCCTTTGAATTGTTCATATAGATGATCCCACCATGGCTATTCATGTTAAAGATGTTCTGGTCAAAGTAAATTTTTACAAAACTTCCTCTTGAAAATTCAGCCCCTTTCTTTCCGGCCACTTCTCCAATCTTCTTAAATTCATTGTTATAGATCGAGATAGATTCAGTTCTTGTCCTGTTCTCCCCCATTTTAAAGCTTCGTGCGACAAAATTGTTACCAACCGGTATCATCTCTCTTATAAAACCGCCATTCAATTTTTTTTCACGGATAAACCTGCCGTTTTTTTCAAAGAACATAACTTTGGACCTGTTATGAATAAAAACATTATTTTTAACAACACTGAGCTTAAATGAAAGGCCGCCCCTTCTTGAAGCATTGATCTCCCCGGGCCCTTCCCCTTTTTTCCCGAACTTTCCTATATATTTTAAATTATCTTTTGAATATACATATATGGTTGCATCTTCAGTGATATACACTCTTTCGCTGCTTACAAAAATCGAATCGGGGTTTAATACCTCTTCAAGCGGAAATGTTTCACCATTTAAAGAAAAAATAATTAAAACTGATACAAAAACAAATAATACTAATTTTTTCATACAATTCTCCTTACAACAATCAGCTTAATCTGATCATTCTCTGATTATAACAAAGAATGAGTAAAAATCTTTCACTTTTGTGTTGATTTCACCCTATTAACAATTTATAATTCTGACCTGTTTTTAAGAGGTGCTTAATGGGCGAAAAATTTTTAAAATTTAAAAAGATCTGGTGGCCATGGATTCTCATAACCATTGGTTCAATAATTTCTGCAGCCGGATATGTGATTTTTATCCTTCCAATGGATATGGTAGAGGGTGGTGTTACCGGTATCGGTATTATTATCAAGCATCTTACCGGATTACCAATTGTGGGGTTGTCTTCACTTGTTTTAACTGCTGTTGTGTTTTTCTTTGCAATAAGGATCCTTGGTAAAGGATTCGGAGCCAAATCTATTTATGCAACAATACTTATGAACATTCTTATTGATCTGTTCTCGCTTCTGAATTTTAACTTCAATTTGGGTCAGGCCGATATTCTTCTCGCTGCTTTCTATGGTGGAGCATCCGTCGGATTGGGATTAGGACTTATATATTTTGCAGGGGCATCGACCGGTGGTGCCGATGGATTGGGCCAGATATTGAGAAAACTCAAAAAGATCCCGATGGGAAGGACCCTTATTATTATTGATGTTTTTGTATTAGCTGCTGCAGCGATAATTTTTATCCCGATAAAGAACATAATGTATTCTATGATATTTATTTATATTGAGATTAAGGTTATTGATATGGTTCTTAACGGGCTCCGGGCGAACCAGAGGATCATGATCGTTACTGATTATCCGGATAAGATGAAAAAGGAACTCTTCTCCAAACTGAGCAGGGGGCTTACAATTTTTAACGGTGTCGGAGGTTATACCGGAAAAGAGAGGTATATGCTGACTTCGGTTTTGCCGAAAAAGAATATTCCCGAGATCAGAAGGCTTATTTCTGATGTAGATGAAAAATCTTTCGTAATAATCCAGGACATCCATCAGGTTTACGGTGAGGGATTTGAAAAACTGCCTGAAAAGATCAAAATCAACAATAAGAACAAGAAACAAAAGCAGAAATATTGATATTGTTTTTTAGCGCTATGGGGATTGTCATTGAGAACTATGGAGCTTGTCATTAAGGAATATAGAACCAGGCAATGAGCAATGGGATATAGGGATTGTCATTGAGAACTATAGCGTTTGTCATTAGGGACTATGGAGCTTGTCATTAAGGAATATAGAACCGGGCAATGAGCAATGGACCCGCTATGTGTTTCAATACATTGGTTTGACAAGGTATAGTAAATATTATATACTGACAAAATATCGCGG
>JAOZUQ010000096.1 GCA_029938635.1 Candidatus Aminicenantota bacterium | reverse complement strand
AAAAGGGGCTGATAAATGAGAAATTTTTTTTTAATATTTTTGTTAATTACGGTTTTTATAACGGTAAATAGTTACGCTGCAAGCATTAAGATAACGAATCCTCAAGCGGGGAACGTATGGTATAAAGGAAAAACTAATACTATTGCATGGACAAAAACAAGTGATTCAGGTACTAATGTAAAAATAAATATCTTTAGAAATTCCATAATTAGTACGAATTTTATAACGCAGTTAAAAGGGTATAATAATGGTTTAATGCCATGGAAGATCCCTGCAGGTTATACCACTGGTAAGTATTATATTAGGATTAAAGGGGTTGATTCTATTGGAAAAGATATTGGTGTTCACTGTGATAGCGGGCCATTTACTATTACAGTTCCTAAGGGAAAGTCTGCAATAATGGGAACTATCGATCCGAAAGCAGTCTCTATAATGAATGATTACGCTAAAGGCCTTAATACTCTTTCGAGAATAGTTGCCAAATCTAAAATTACAATTATTTCTCCTAAAACAGGGGATGTAATCTCTCCTGACAAGAGTGTTTGGATAATTTGGAAAATTACCGGACGAAAATACAAAAGAGTGTCTATAATCTTGCATAAAGTAGCAGTCGGTATAGGAGGGTGTCTAACTGGCGCTATGAAGATCCCTAATACAGGGAGATTTCTCTGGAGAATAAGTTCAGACCCATGGACTAAGGATTTAAAGTCTTCATCAGATCCTTATAAAATAAAAATTATAACTGATGATAGTTATAATACTAGTTTTCCTGATCCTAATATATCTGCGACAACGGGAGAATTTTATATTTCAAATAATCCTGTAGCCACAAGAGGACATATTCTCTTGTAACTCAGGTGGTTTTCGAAAAGATGCAATATATTTTGTATTTCTTACCTTCCTCCTTATTCAGGTCTTACACTCAACTTTTATACGGATTTGCTGTTAACCACCTGTTGTAAAGCCACATACTGAATGCAGAACCAAGTCCGATAGCCATAAGGATGATCCATCCCATTGAGTTCCAGAAAGGATCAAGCTGAAGAAGGCCTGATGGGAGCTTAATCGACTTGTTACACATGATCCCGTTGAATATGTATGCGCCTGCCGGTCCGCCTATCAGTGCTCCGATAGCTACAGGAAGGTTTGCATAACCGAGGAATAGCCCTTCCTGGCCTTTGGGTGCAAGAGCACCTATGTATTCATATGTTCTTGCCGATGTAAAAAGTTCTCCAAAAGCTATTAATCCGACCGTAAGAACAGCAAAGAGGGATCCTATCGGAATGAAATCTCCTAGAACCATCTTGCTTACTCCTCCGGAAAGGAAGATCGGGGCGAGGTTTATTACCATTGCAACACCAATAATTACAATGCCTACTATTATTGAATTTATAGGTTTCATTTTTCCGAATTTTTTTGTGATCAACAATTGGAAAAAAACTATTACAAAGGGATTTGCCATGGTGATCAAATCGACAGCCGGATCAAGTTCAACTACTTTTTTAAGATACAGAGGTATTACATTGTATACCTGTGAATAAATGAAGAAAAATCCGCTCGATACTATAAGAAAAAGGGCGAATCTTTTATTTTTCAAAACCAGTATCATGTCAAAAAGGATCTTTTTAACCGATTTCTTTGGTTTCTTTTCAACCTGTGCCCCGGCTTCATTTTCGGTGTCTGTATAGAAGAACAACACAACAA
This sequence comes from Candidatus Aminicenantota bacterium, assembly GCA_029938635.1. GTDB lineage: Bacteria > Acidobacteriota > Aminicenantia > UBA2199 > UBA2199 > UBA647. The sequence continues at coordinate 3,789 of JAOZUQ010000096.1, read as the reverse complement.
AAAATGCCAGAACTGAACACGCGACAGATACTGCGAAGATGAAACTCAGGCTGTTGAATTCTGTCCTGACAAAATAACTGATCGCTCTTCCGAAGAGGGAACCTACATTTATTATCATGTAGAATATCCCGAATGCCAATGTTGCACGTCTTCCGGAAGTTTTCTGAATTGTTCCGGATATGCAGGGTTTTATAACTGAACCGCCAAGTCCGATCAGAAAGATTGCAAGCATGACCGGGATCATTATGCTTAGCCCGGCGGTTATCTCACTCTCAACGGTAGTACTGAGAGTATTTCCGCCAAACCATACAGGATATCCCATAAGAAAATATCCGATTCCCAAAAGGACAAAAGCTCCGAGGAGGGATTTTTTAAATCCTATATGATCTGCAATAGTTCCCGATAGAATCGGTAAAAAGTATACCAATGTCCAGAGAAATCCATTCAAAGTGCTCGGCCAGTAGTCACCGAGGCCTAATTGGCCAAGGTAGAGGACAACGAAACTTGCCATTGCATAGTATGCTCCTCTTTCAAATAGTTCTGTCAGATTTGCAGTCCAGAAACTGCGTGGAAAGGTCTCCTGTTTTGCTTCTTCACTCATGCTCAACTCCTTTATTTGATTTCGGGACTAATCGTCAAGCTCGAGAGCTGCAAGGAAAGCTTCCTGAGGAATCTCGATTTTTCCTATCCGTTTCATCCTTTTCTTTCCTTTCTTCTGTTTTTCCAGAAGTTTCATCTTTCTTGAGATATCGCCGCCGTAACACTTTGCAAGAACATTCTTTCTGAGGGCTTTTACAACAGTCTTTGCGATCACTCTCTTGTTGATCGCAGCCTGGATGTTAACCTCGAACATCTGTTTCTGAATCACTTTCTTAAGTTTGGAAGTGAGAAGAGTGCCAAAACTGAAAGCTTTATCCTTATGAACGATAATAGCAAGAGCATCAATCGGCTCCCCATTTATAAGGATATCAAGTTTTACCAGTGGAGATTGGCGGTAGTCAAGTAATTCATAGTCAAATGAAGCGTATCCCTGGGAGATAGATTTGACCTTGTTGAAAAAATCGTAGAGCACTTCAGCCAGTGGGAGTTCATATGTCAGATGGACCCTTTGTGAGCTGATGTAATCCATCTTTTTATGTACTCCTCTCCTGTTCTGAAGAAGTTTCATTATGTTCCCGAGATATTCATCCGGAGTGATTATAATCGCTTCAATGTATGGTTCCTCGATTTTTGCAAGGCTTTGAGGGTCGGGCAATGCACCCGGAGATTCTATTTCGTATGATTCACCTTTTGTTGTAGTAACTCTATATCTGACAGAAGGTGATGTGGTTACTATGGAGAGGTTGTATTCTCTCTCAAGCCTCTCCTGAATAATCTCTTTATGTAGAAGGCCCAGAAAACCGCACCTGAATCCGATTCCCAGAGCTGGGGAAGTTTCCGGTTCAAATTTCAGAGAAGAGTCGTTGAGTGTAAGTTTCTCTATCGATTCTCTGAGTTCATCATGGTTTGATCCTTCACCCGGATAAAAACCTGCAAAAACCATTGGTTGTGGTTCTTTAAACCCTGGAAGTGGCACAACGTTCTCCTCTTTTGATAGAGTAATAGTGTCACCGATCTTTACCTCTGAAATATTCTTTATGCTTCCTATAATATACCCTACCTCACCGGCAGAGAGGTATTTCATCGGCTTTGTCTTTGGTGTATGTACACCGAGCTCATTTATCTCATATATGGAATTGTTAGAGAGGAATTTTATTTTTTCACCTTTATTCAGTTTCCCGTCCAAAATTCTGACAAGAATTATAACTCCCCGATACGGGTCGAACCAAGAGTCGAATATCATTGCTTTTAAAGGTTTATCAAGATCTCCTTCCGGGGGAGGGATCCTCTCTATTATTGCATCGAGTGTTTCTTTGACCCCTTCTCCTGTCTTTGCACTCACATTAAGTGCTTCATCTCTTGATATGCCGATCACATTTTCCATTTGATCCAGCGATTTTTCAAGCTCATTGTTCGGGAGGTCTATTTTGTTCATTACCGGAATGAGGGTAAGATCATTCTCCATTGCCAGATATGTGTTTGCAACTGTCTGAGCTTCAACGCCCTGAGTGGCATCAATTACAAGGAGAGCTCCTTCACATGCAGAGAGCGACCTTGATACTTCATAATTAAAGTCTATATGGCCGGGAGTATCGATCAGATTAAGAGTATATTCCTCCCCGTCACTGGCTTTATATTTAAGACTTACGAAATGGGATTTGATAGTTATCCCCCTCTCCCGCTCAAGTTCCATAGAATCGAGGATCTGCTCCTGCATATCCCTCTTCTCTACAGCGCCGGTAATCTCGAGTATCCTGTCGGACAGGGTGGTTTTTCCATGATCAATATGTGCAATTATCGAAAAGTTTCTGATTTTATCCATTATTTTATTCCAAATGCCGCATAGTCAGGAGAAGTAAAGAGAACTCTGTTCAGTTTATCGACATTTGAATTGAAAGCTCTTGCATTGTTCTCATCCGGTGAGATCTCCTCAAGGAAATGATCTTCAAGCGGGTCTGAATAAAGAATTTCCACTTTTGAGAATCCTGTACTTTCGAGCATATATCTCATAAATTCAGGATGCAGAGGTTTCTGGTGGGTAATATCGAGAAAATAGATATTGGCAAGAGCAAATAGAGATAGCGGGTTTATGGTTTCGAGGATCAGAGGTGAACCCGGTATAAGTACACGGAAAGATTCTCTGATGACCTCTTTCAAATATTCAGGCTCAAAATGTTCAATTACCTGTGATGCGAATATCCCCCCAAGAGATCCATCCTTCATCTCTCTCAGATATCCAAGTGCATCTTTCTTCATACATTTCAACCCTTTCTCTTCAGCTTCCTCCAGCATCGAATCAGAAATGTCGATCCCTATTGCATCTATTCCGTCATTTTCCAGGAGAGATACAAATTCCCCTCTTCCGCACCCTATGTCGAGTACATTTTGTGATCCTTTGAAATAGGGGATATACTTTTTAAGGTTCTTACTTATCTCTTCTTTGCTTCCTCTGAATCTTTTCTCAAAATCGGAATACTGATAAGGTGATACCCGGGCTTTAATATCATTTATTTCGTTATTGTTACTTATCTTTGCTTCCTGCCCGATAGATTCGGCAAGATTGTTAAGTGATATTTCAAGGTCACTGAAATTCTTCAGAAGTGTCTGAATGTTGGAATACTTTGCATCAAGCTTGTTTATCTGTGACTGAAGAGAATTAAAAATACTGTTATAGTGATTGTTGGACAGATTATCCCATTCACTGTCCTGTAAGGTTATCAGTTCCTGTATTTTCTCACTGAAAACGGAGAGTTTTTCCTTTATATTATTTTTGTTTTTTTTGAAAACAGAGGAATTCCCGAGAAGTTCTCCAAGCTCATTTAAAATTCTATCTACTTCAGATTGTGCTTTTTTTCTTTTCTCGACAGATTCCTCAATTACCCTTCTCATTTTCTGATTTATCTTCTTTTTCCCCGGAGTCTTCACTATCATCTTTACTCAGTGAATTTTTAAAATTCTTTATTCCATCTCCGAGACCTTTACCCAGTTCCGGAAGTTTCTTTCCGCCAAAAAGCAATGCAACTATCAATACGATTAATAGAATTTCCCAAATTCCAAGACTTCCTAACATATTATCTCCTTATCAATCAATTTTAGTTGTTTCCATTTATACTGTCAAGGTTCTATTTTGCGGGGGACGCCCATTAGAATATAATAGTCAAGAGTGCAGACTAATATTTTGTTACCCTT
>JAOZUQ010000095.1 GCA_029938635.1 Candidatus Aminicenantota bacterium | reverse complement strand
CCGGTACCGGTACAACCTTCGAAATCTTTCTCCCTGCTGAGGTGAATTGATCTGATATCAATTGTTATTTATTTTAATTTAATCACTCTAAATCCTTGACCGGTATCAACTCAAACAATATAATCTTACATCCCATTCAAAGGAGGAAAAATGAAAATATCAACCCGGGGAGAATCGATTCAGGAGTCACCGATCAGAAAGCTTTCATCTTTCGCAATCAAAACAAAAGAAGCAGGGATAAAAGTATATCATCTGAATATCGGACAACCGGATATTCCTACACCTCCTGAGTTTTTTGAAGCGATCAGATCCTATTCGGAGAAAGTTTTATCTTATGGCCCTTCAGATGGAATAGTTGAATTAAAAGATGCAATGATCAATTACTTCCAAAGATATGATATTGATCTGATGAGAGAGAACATTACAATAACATATGGTGGAAGTGAAGCTGTATCATTTGCTTTTAATATAATCGGGGACCCGGGAGATGAAATAATCATTCCGGAGCCTTTTTATACTAATTATAACGGGTATGCAACAATGTCCGACCTGAAAATCGTTCCGGTACCGACAATGGCTGAAACCGGATTTCATCTTCCTGACATTTCTGAGATCGAAAAAAGGATCACACCAAGAACCAAAGCTATCCTCATATGCTCTCCTAATAACCCTACCGGTACTGTATTCAGCGAAGAAGAGATCCGTAATCTGGGGAAAGTTGCCAAGAAACATAACCTTTTCCTTATTGCCGATGAAGTTTACAAAGAATTCATTTATGGAGGGACCAGGCACTTCAGTGTTCTGGAGATAGAAGAGCTCAGAGATAATGTAATTGTTGTGGATTCAATCTCAAAAAGGTACTCCTCATGTGGTGCCAGGATAGGAGCAATGATCACCCGCAACAAAGATATAATGACATCCGTTCTTAAATTTGCACAGGCAAGACTATGCCCCCCCACCCTGGAACAATTAGGAGCTGCTGCTACTTATGAACTCCCCCATTCATATTTTGAGGATATTAAGAAAGAATACGAAAAGAGGCGTGATACACTTTATGAAGTCCTGACAGCCAATAAAGATATAATTTTGAGAAAACCTGAAGGTGCCTTCTATTTAATGGCAAAACTACCGGTTGATAATTCTGACAACTTTGCCAGATGGATGCTTGAAAGTTTTGATGTAGACAAGGAGACCGTAATGGTTGCTCCCGGAGGAGGGTTTTATTCCACTGAAGGAAAAGGGACCGATGAAGTAAGAATTGCATATGTTCTCGATTCATCAAAATTGAAAATTGCAGGAAAAATAATTCTCGAAGCTATCCGGGAATATAACACTAAAGCTTAAAATTCTTTTTTCTCTGCCATTCTGATATAATCTGCTTATGAAAAGGGGATTTACACTTGTAGAAATTCTTATTGTTATGACAATAATCGGAATATTGTTGTCTATAGTTATCCCTCAATACAAAAATTCAATTATCAAAGCAAAGGAAGCGGTACTCAAAGAGAACCTTTTTCAAATCAGGGACTCCATTTCAAAATATTATAAAGATAAAAACAAATATCCGGCATCTCTTGAGGATCTTGTTATTGCTAAATATCTAAGGAGTGTCCCTGTCGATCCTTTTTCCAATGAGCCTGACTGGCAGCTGATAAGAAATGAACCGATCGACTTTGAAGACTTCGATCTGGAAGATGCCGAAGGGATAATCGATGTCAAAAGCAAATCCAGCAATCCGAGAGAGGAAGGGAAAGGATATGGTGAATGGTAAAACTGGTTACGCTCTTATAACTGCAATTATTGCCATTAATATATTTGCTGTATTTTCACTCATGGCAGCATCAATGTGGCAGAGAGAGATCGGACGGGATAATGAAAAAGAATTGATTTTCAGAGGGAATCAATATGTCAAAGCAATTGAAAATTTCAGGAGGAAATATCCCAATACATTTCCCAAGGATATCGAACTTCTTGAAAAAGAAAAATTCATAAGAAAATTATATGAGGATCCCATAAGTGATAGTGGCAAGTGGAACTATGTAATGAAAAGCAGTAACGCAAAGAACAAAACCTTCCTTATAATACCACCTGAATTTCTCTCTAAATATATTAAAACATACAATCTGATCGGAGTTTCCTGCGGATCGGTAGATGAAAGCTATATGGAATACAGGGGAAAGAACAGATATGATGAATGGGCGTTTTATTTTGGACAAAAGGTCGATCAGGAGATGCCCAATCTCAAGTTCATAAATAATTGATGAAAAACATTCTGATCGTAGCAGCAGAAAACTCAGCAGAAAATTATGGGTCAAAGATAATAGAGCAGTTTGAACAAAGTGATCACAAAGTATCATTTTTCGGAGCCGGAGGTGATGAACTCCAAAAAAGAGGAGTTGAACTTATTGTTCACAGTAAAGAATTATCTATAATTGGAATTGTTGAGGTTCTGTCAAGTATCATTAGACTAAAAAAAATCATGGGAAGAATTCTCGATTCCTGTAAGAGGAAAAAAGCGGATGGAGCAATATTGATAGATTATCCCGATTTCAATCTGAGACTGGCAAAAAAATTGAAAAAAGCCGGGATCCCCGTTTATTATTACATTAGCCCTACTGTATGGGCGTGGAGGTATTCCAGGATAAAGATCATCAGAAAATATATTGATCATATGTTCATAATTTTCCCTTTTGAGCAGGAGATCTACAAAAGAGAAAAAATACCGTTTACGTATACAGGGCATCCCCTTATCCCTTCTATCAGTATTAAAAAAGAGAGGGACATATTTAGAAAAGAATTTAAGATCAGAGATGGAGAAAAAGTACTCTCACTTCTTCCCGGAAGCAGACTATCTGAAATAGAGTCATTACTTCCGGAGATGCTGAGTGCAATAAAAATTTTAAGATCACAAATTAAATTTAAAGCAATTATCCTGAAAGCGGATAATATTAATAAAGAGATAATTGAACAGATAATTGAAAGTTCGGGAATCGAAGTGGATATTATTGACCAGAAAAACAGGTATGACCTGTTTAATGCATCAGATGCTGCTCTTGCAAGTTGCGGAACATCTAATCTTGAGCTGGCAATATGCGGGCTCCCGTTTGTAGCTGTTTACAAAGTTAATAAACTATCCTACCTGTTGGGAAAAGGGTTTCTCAAGATATCACTCTATTCCATTGTAAACATTCTTCTCAAGAAAAAAGTTGTACGTGAGTTTATCCAGAATGAGTTTACAGCAAAAAATTGTGCTGAAGCTGTCAGCACTCTACTTGACAATCAGGATATAGCTGATGAACAGAAAATGGAATTTCGGGGACTGAAGGAAATGTTATCCCTTAAATCTTCACCATCTGAGGTCATATTCAGCAAATTGTTTTCTCTCATCTTCGGAAACAAATAATTCACTAAATAATTATATTGACTTTTTATTCTTCTTGACCAAAAATTACCTTTGGAGGAAAAAATGGATAACAATTCTGAAAGCTTTGATATCGCCGTGATCGGAGGCGGGATTGTCGGAATGGCAACAGCTCTCGCTCTATCAAAAACATGCAAAGGGAAGATAGTAGTCCTTGAAACAGAAGATGAACTTGCAAAACATCAGACAGGCCATAATAGTGGAGTTATTCATTCCGGGCTTTATTATAAACCCGGTTCTCTAAAAGCATTAAATTGTAAAACAGGGAGAGATTTGCTCTACACTTTTCTGGAAAAAGAAAATATCCCACATGACAGGTGTGGAAAGCTCGTAGTTGCCACTAATGATGAAGAGATTCCATATCTCATGAAATTGATGGAGAGAGGAAAAGAGAACGGTTTGAAAGGATTGAAACTTTTAGATAAATCTGAGATCAAGGATTATGAACCTCATGTTTCGGGAGTAAAAGGAATGCTGGTCCGTGAAACAGGTATCGTTGACTATAAAGTAGTTACAGAAAAATTCGGGGAATTGTTTGAAAAGAACGGGGGAAAAGTAAAACTCAACTCCAAAGTAAAAAAGATCTCCCGGGACGGGAAAGAGATCATTCTCCGGACACCCAATGAAGAAATAAAGTGTCGATCAATAATAAATTGCGGAGGACTCTATTCCGATAGAATCGCTAAAATGTCCGGAATTAATCCGGGCTTGAAAATTATACCTTTCAGGGGTGAATACTATGAAATTAAAAAAAGTCATCACCACCTTGTAAAAAATCTTATTTACCCTGTCCCCGATCCGAAATTCCCATTCCTCGGAGTACATTTTACCAGGATGATCGGTGGTGGTGTTGAGGCCGGTCCTAATGCTGTAACCGCATTTAAAAGGGAAGGATATAAAAAATTGAGTATTTCCATTCGCGACATGCTTGATTTTGCTTTATACGGTGGTTTCTGGAAAATGGCAAAAAATAATTGGAGAATCTCAATTGATGAATACAAAAGATCCTTTTTTAAACCACTATTTGTTAAATCACTACAAAAGCTTATCCCGGAGATCAAGGGAAAGCAATTGACCAGCTGCCCTGCCGGAGTTCGAGCTCAGGCCCTGGAACCGGACGGATTTCTTGTTGATGACTTCCGGATAGTTGAGTCGGAGAATATGGTTCACGTTCTTAATGCACCTTCTCCGGCAGCAACCGCATCACTCAGTATCGGTGAATCCATTGCCAAAATAGCAAGAAAAAATTTCAATTGCTGACACTTCTAAATACTACCTGTTAACTGATCCGAAAACCCGCCTTAACAAAACTGTTGTTCTGGCCAGTGGATTATCCCTGATCTTTTTCTCTTCTCCGCTGAGTTTAAGAAATAGTGCATCCAGAGCCCTGCCGGTAACATATTCATCTAATTTATGATGAAGGGGTTTTATACCTGTAAGTTTTCCTGCAATTGACCTTGCAACACTATTATATTTATTGGTAAATAACTCCCAGGAGCGGCTTGTCGAAAGATTGCCGATCAACTTTTTATCCAGTGATTTTTTTATTTCAGGCCTGAACAAACCATAAAGGCTATCAAATGTCCTGCCATGAAGATATTGTGTCGCCGCATTCTCATTGCCACCGAGGATATCAAATGCATCTTTGATCGTAAGAGAAGTTATAGCATTAACAAATATAGGAACAGCTTTCGTTACTGCAAACTCTGCAGCCCGGTTAAGTCTGAGAACAAGATCATCAATAAGCTTTTTCCCGCCCGGTATCTTTACGATCAATTTTACCGCTTTTGCAGCTTCTGATGGAAGAAAGATCTTTACCGCTTCATCCAACAAAAACCCGTTCTCAGTTGAAAGCCCGGACACTGCTATCTCTGTCCCGATGGTTAGTGCCTCCTTCAATCCCATTGATACTTCAGACGACGATAAAGGGCCCTGGTTCATTGCCTGCTCAAGTATCTCCCCCATTTGTGCACATGAAACCATCATAACTAAAACCATTACCGGTATAACAAATTTAATAAGTATCCCCTTTTTCATTCGTCTCTCCTTTAATGGATTTTATTAGATCAGAATAAAATATTCAATTGATTCTTCACACTACATTTTCTTAATGATCTACACCTTGTTGGGTGACGCCCATTAGAATATAATAGTCAAGAGTACAGACTGATTTTTTATTTTT
>JAOZUQ010000056.1 GCA_029938635.1 Candidatus Aminicenantota bacterium | reverse complement strand
CGAAATAAACATTCTACCGAGATAACGAACCTTTCATTTTTTAGTTTATTTGAATTTAATATGGTGAATTCTGCATATTTTTTATTCTTTTCAAAACTAATTTCATAGTCAATATTTTTTTTGTAGAATTTCGGAAATATAGTTATCTTTCTTATTTTTTTTAAATTAAAATCTTTTGATTCCAGAATAATTTTCGAATCTGATCTCAGATCGACGGATCTTGAAAATAGCTCGCGGGAAATTGCCTGCATCTTAAGAGATCTGAGAAACCCTCCCTTAAGGACACCTCCCTTAATTAGATTAGATTTTGTATCAATTATATAATGAAGAGAGTTTACTGTTTTAACTATTGAAGAATTTTCAATATTAAGTTCTTCGATCTTATTAAGAAGATGTACTTTTTCATTATTAAGAGCGCTGATTTGCCTTAAAATATCATCTCTTTTGTTGCGTAATAATCTTACATCATTAGCCATGACATCCCTTTCTATAATAGCTTCATCTCTTGCATCTATAAGTTTCCGCTTTGCCTTTCTGTTTATTTCATTCGGAGATACAGAAGCTGTCCCCTGAGAAACAAAAGATCCAAATTCTCCTCCGGAAAAGAAATTCCATATTTTAAATCCTGGAATAATCGGCTCAAACATAAATGTTTTTTCAACAAGAACCAGTGCTTCGCTCTTTTCTACACCTTTTACATTTAAAAGGTAGTCCATCGCAATCTGATAGTGGTTCTCACCATCAGAAACGATATGGGGTTTCGGAAGGAATTTTTCTATATTCCTTATATGCATATTGAGTTCAAGTATTTCACTTTTTTTGCTGAGAATCTCAGCCAGCAGGTTTTTTATAGAAATATTTGATTCTGAGTTGATCTTCTCTTCAAGAAGTAATTTCTCCTCCTCAGAAAGGTTAATAATGTCCAAAGTTGGAAGGTTCTTCCCGGTCTTTTCTTTATATTCTTTTACAAGAGTCAATATATCATTCTGATTGGTTTGAATACTATCTTCCAGTTTACGCACCTTTTGAACAAGTGAAGACATTTGTGTGATTTTTGAGTCGCTGAAACCTGAATTGTTTTCAAAGAGAAAAATAAATCCGATAACTATCAAAATAAATAACAAAACAATTGTAGAAAAAAAGAGAATTAAGGATTTTTTTTTATAGTTTTCTTTTTTACCCTCCTCCCTTTTCCCTTGCATTTTAAATATCCTTTATATAATTATAGCAAAAACAGTATAATTATTCACAGATAACAAAATGTAAAAAAAATATAATTTTAAATTTAACTTGACAGGTTTAATTAAAGATAATAAACTATATCAAACAATATAGATTAACTACTCTGTATGATATGGAAATTAAAAAAATAAACAATTTGAAAGTTGAAATTAATTATTACGAGGCCATCTATACAATCGGAATTGCTTCAGATCGCCTTGGGGTTTCTGTACATACTCTAAGACAATATGAGGCTGAAGGACTTATCCTTTCTCATAAAACAAAAACAGGAAGAAGAATATACTCTGAAATGGAACTGGACAAGGTCAGATGCATAAAGAAAATGATCCAGGAACAGGGATTGAATTTTGAAGGAATTCGCCAGTTGATGTCACTTATTCCATGCTGGAAGATCAGAAGCTGCTGTGATAATGATTACGAAGAATGTAAATCCTACACATCAAGGAAATCACCTTGCTGGAGTACAAAAGAAAAATGCAAGCATCCTTATCCTGACTGTCGTGATTGTGAAGTTTACAGAGGACTAATTTCCTGTGATGATCTAAAAAGATTTATATATAAATTATAAGAGGTGACTTAATGAAAAAAATTGTAATTCTAGGTGCAGGTTCGGCCGGTACAATGATCGTAAATAAACTGGTGAAGATGATACCTGAAGATGAGATCTCTATCACTATAATTGATCACTCAAGTATACATTATTACCAACCCGGTTTTCTTTTTATTCCCTTCGGAATTTATTCAAAAAATATGGTTTATAAACCAAGAAGGGATTATCTGCCTAATAATGTTGATTTTATTCAGACTAAGATCGACTTGATAGATGTTGAAAAGAACCAGATTATTCTGGAAGATAAGAAAAAAGTTAAATATGATTTTCTGATCATTGCCACAGGGTCTAAAATTGCTCCTGAAGAAATTGATGGTTTGACAGGCCCGGGGTGGAAAAAAACAATATTTGATTTTTATACTCCGGAAGGCGCCGTTGATCTTGCACATTTCCTCAGATATTGGAAAGGCGGGAAGATGGTTGTCAATATTGCAGAGATGCCGATCAAGTGTCCTGTTGCTCCCCTTGAATTTGTTTTTCTTGCCGACTGGTGGTTTACGGAGCAGGGAATCAGGGACAAAGTTGAAATTGAGTATGTAACTCCCCTATCCGGCGCGTTTACAAAACCGATAGCTTCAAAATATCTGGGAGAGATAGTTGAAAGAAAAAATATTAAAATAGTACCGGATTTCAATGTTTCCTCTGTTGATTCAGAGAAGAAGATCATCAGTTCATATGAAGGAAAAGAACTTGACTATGATCTACTTGTTTCGATTCCAACTAACATGGGTGCGGATGTAATAGGGAAATCGGGGCTGGGAGATGATTTGAACTTCATTCCAACTGAAAAGCACACTCTGGTATCTAAGATAAAAGATAATGTTTTTATTGCAGGTGATGCTACAAATCTGCAGAGTTCCAAGGCTGGCTCAGTTGCTCATTTTGAAGCGGAAATCCTAATCAAGAACCTTATCAGAAGAATGGATGATATGGAAATGATGCCGGAATTTGACGGTCATGCAAATTGTTATATAGAATCCGGTTTCGGAAAAGGAATTTTAATTGATTTCAACTATGATACAGAACCTCTACCGGGGAAATTCCCTATTCCCGGGTTTGGACCGTTCTCACTTTTGCAGGAAACTAAAATGAACCATTGGGGGAAAATGACATTCAGATGGATCTATTGGAATATTCTCATGAGAGGAGGAGAACCACCGCTTGAAGCTCAGATGAGCCTTAAGGGAAAGTGGAAAGTATAGGAATGTCTGATGAATGAAGATATCAAACAATTAAATGAGAAAATAGACTTTCTTACCGATCAGGTAATGAGTCTTACTAACCGGCTGAGGGCAGTAGATGATTTCAAAGAAGATATGTCACTGTTCGCAAAAGATGCTTTTGATGAAGTTGTTAATTTCATGTCTGATGTGGATTTTCATTTTAGAAGTCAGGATTTCATGTGCATGATCAAAAAATCTTTCAGGAATATTAATAATTTTTCAAAAATACTTGATCAATTACAGAGTTTTGTAGAATTCACAGAGGATATCGGCCCTTTAGCACACGAGATCGTTGATGATTTTATTTCAAAATTACATGAGCTTGAACAAAAGGGGATCCTTGAATCGCTAAGAAGATCTTTAGGAATCGTTGAGACTTTAAGTGAAAATTTTGATCCTGAAGATGTGACAAATTTCGGGAATTCAATGGTTCTGGCAATGAGAACCGTAAAAAGATTTACTAAACCTGAGAATTTGTCAAAAATAGAAAAGATAATTGAAGAAATTGAAAATTATGATTTTGAAAAAAAGAGGAAAGTGTCGTTGTTCAGCATTTTCAGGAAATTGAGAAGCAAAGAAGTATTAAAAGGGGCTGATGTAATGCTGGATTTAGCAAAAATCGCCTCTAAACAATATACAAAATAACTAATAAGGAGAATTTTAATGTCACAAAAAGAAATTGCCGGTGTCACTATCGATTTTGATGAAAGTGGTTATCTGTCCAAATTCGAAGATTGGAGTAAAGAGATTGCAACAGCATTAGCAAAGGAGAATGGTATCGATGAGCTTACTCTGAAACATTGGGAAGTTATCGAATACATTCAGAAGGAAGTTCAGAATGGAGCTGCCCTTTCAATAAGAAAAATCGGTAAATCAGGTGTTGTGGATATTAAAGAGTTTTACAACCTGTTTCCCGATGGCCCATTAAAGAAAGCAACTCTGATATCAGGTGTTCCCAAGCCATCCGGCTGTGTTTAATAAGGAGAAATCATGGCAGAATCAAAAGAAAAAATAAAGAAAGTATCAGTTATATGTGCGAAAGGCAGCCTTGAAGATGTTTATGCCGCGCTAGTTATGACAAATGGGGCAAGAATGGAAGGGATAGAGGCAAATATATTCTTTACATTCTTCGGCCTTGATGCAATAACGAAAAAGAAGATGAACAAACTTCATACTGCAACAGTTGGTAATCCTGCAATGGCAATGCCCGGTGGACTCCCCTTCCCTACTATTCTGGGTGTTCTACCAGGAGTTGAAGCCGGAGTCTCAGCTATGATGAGAAAGGGAATGGATGATCTGGATATCCCGCCTGTTGAAGAATTTCTTGATATGATCAATGCTGCCGGTGGGAAAATTTACGGATGCAAACTTGCCGTTGATATGTTCAAGTTGAAAAGAGAAGATATGTATGATGATATGGATTCAATAATTACTATCGGTGAATTCTATGAGAAAGCTGCCGGTGGTCAAATAATTTTTACCTGATTTTCAGATAACTACAAAAAAGGCTGGCTTTTCCTGATTATGTTCAGGTTTTGTCAGCCTTTTTTTTTACCTTCTCTTTTTCCTCTTTGGGTCCGACAATCTTTGCAATTAACACACTCAATAAATACAGCAGCATCATCGGGATCGCAAACATGGATTGAGTTATGATGTCAGGTGTTGGTGTGATCACTGCAGCAATTACAAATATAAGCACAATTGCATACTTGAAATGTTTTATCAGGAATTTCGAGGTGATTATTCCCATTTTCGCCAGCAAAAATGATAGTACAGGTAATTCGAATATTAATGAAATACCAAGTAAGACACGGAAAGCAAGTGAGAAATATTCATTTATTGTGATTATTGCATTAAAATCTGATCCTACTTCAAGAAAGAACCTGCAGGCCCATGGGAAAATGGCATAATACCCGAAAGCTCCTCCCAGAATGAAAAAAAAAGTTGTAAAAAAAACGAAAGGTATTACCATCTTCTGTTCATTTTTGTAAAGGCCGGGAGTAATAAATGCCCATAATTGATAAAAAATAAACGGAGAGGAAATGAATGCACCGGAAATAAATGCAATTTTGATGTACATCATGAATGGCTCTGTCAGAGAGGTAAATGCAAGCTTTTCACCCGCAGGAAGAAATTGGAGTACAGGAATCGAAAACCAATGATAAAGCTTGTCAACAAATGTCCATGAAACAAGAAAGAATATCAAAATAAAGGCAAAGGAGTAAAGAATTCTTTTCCTTAACTCGCCGAGGTGATCGAAAAATGACATATCACTGAATTTTGCTGTCATTATCATCCTCCACTGCTTTCTCAATCTCTTTTTTAGTTTTTTCTATATCTTCAGTAATATCAAATTTTTTGAATTCATCTTTGATTGAGTTCTTTAAACTTTTTTCAAGATTTGTTACCTCATTGATATCATTCTTAATGGACTTAAGGTCTTCACCTATATCAGCTTTATCAATTTCTTCCTGTATAGTCGATTTAGCATCATTAATTGTCCGTTTAAACTCTCTGAGTGTATTGCCGAGAAGTTTGGCTATCTCAGGTAATTTTTTAGGGCCGAATAACATTAATACGACCAGCATTATCATAACGATCTCAGGGAAACCTATTGATCCGAACATATTACCTCTATTATTCTTATTTGTTTTATATTAAATATTGTTAAATTCAAATTCTTCTCTATAAGAAGATTTTAGCATAGAAGAGTACTCAAATCAAAGTTCGAATGAAAGATTCAACCTGATACTTTTTGGTATTTGGAGTTCGAGTGAGTACCTTTCTCCTCCCGAAAAAACATATTCGGAAATTTCACTTCCGAAATCAAGAATATTGAAAAAAGATAGTCCGAGAGAAGCATTTTTTCTGAATAGTTTAAAGGAATAGGATAACTTCAGACTTATATCAGACACATAGTCTTCCCTGGGACCTCCCTTTATTCCTCTTTCATCTTCTGCCTGAATCGTTTTGTAGTATATGATCCATTGATCATTATTATATTCACTATTTAGAAAAGAGAAGGGATCACCGTCCCGGTATTTGATGCTTACTCCCAGGAAAAGTTTTTTTGAAAGGAAATATCCGAAATACAATTTTGAGACAAATCCCCTGTCACCATCAACTCTGCCGTATCCGTTTATCCATGAATTAGGGTTGGCCATCGATTCACTTAAAACACCAATATCATTTGAATTCGGGCCATTACCGAACGAAGTATATCCCATCCCCATATGTGCCATAAAAGAAAATGAAAAGAACCATCTTTTTTTTACTCCCCCTGTAAAATTCAGAAGTAGTTGAGCATAGAATGGATCTTTCTCGAATTGAGAATTTGTCAGAGAAAAATTGTCGATCGGAGAATCAATAAAGAAAAGGTCAACTCCGTTTATATTCTGATAATAACCAAACTCATCATCAAATTGTACCCATGGATTGTTAAGGAATTGTTTAAAAAGAGCTTTAAGGTTGAATACAAAGTTCCTTGATATTTTTTTTGTATAAAGCATTAACAAACTGTTTGTAACCGGATTCTTAAGATTGTTATCGATGGTATGATAACTCCCTCCTGTGTACCCATATAATGATGTTTCTTCTCCGGCCTGATACAGGTTGTCACTATTAATATCAGTCCAGTAATGAATCGACCCTGAATTTCCGGACCTTTCAAGAAAATAATTAATATTTTCTTTTAATTTGCCGGGAGTTCGTCCTGCACTCAGATAAAAGGAGGATGATCTGCCGGAAGTAAAGAACCCCAGGTTAAATCCTGTATCGATAAAACTAATATTATTTTCCTTCCGTTTAAAACTGAGGCTGGACAATCCCAAATAGGCCCTTCCTGTTAAAACTGAAGAATTGCTGATCGACCAACTGAACCTGAATCCCGTATTTAAATTAAAATTACTATTTGTATATTCATTGCCTCTCTCCCATAAAATCACCTGATAAGGATTTTTGCCGGCAAAAATCCGGTTATCATCATCAGTGTATTCATCCGCGGAGAGAACACTCAATCTTGATGTTCCGAAAAATCTGACATTCAATTTTTTGCTATCAAGAACTGAATAGGTTAATTCAGAAGAAAATATATCAGATGAAAAACTGCCATATTTATTTACAGCAAAAATATCATCCCCGTCATTATCAAAAATATTAAATGAATGGTTGGATCTGACCGGATCCTGATCTGAATTTTCGTGAATGAATGAGGCAAGAAAAGAGAATTTTTTGCTATTATATTTAAAACCTGTAATGAAAGAATCCAGAGTACTTGCAATTGTCTCCTGAGGCAGCCTGCCAAGTTCAGCATAAACATTATCTCTTTTTAATGTATTTATGCCCCCGAGTATCTCATAAGATCCGTGTTTTGTTTGTTTTTTATAATTAAGGCTGAATATCAGGTAATTTCCGTTCTCAGAGAATTGTTCATCAGTTTTATTGAAATCATTAAAATCCCTTTTAATGTAATAATGATTTACTGCCAGAGAGATATTTCCGCCTGCAAGTTTTCTGTTTATCATATAGTCAATAAAATAACTATTGTCTATACTTCTCCTTGTCGAATAAAGCATCTCATCCCTTAATGAAGGGTGCTCCGGCTGGATCATTACGGGGCCAAGCGGAGTATAAGATCCCAGGTTAGAATAAACCGATGAAATTATTCCACGGGAATAGTTATCAATCCGATCGGTTGATGATATATGAAGGCCGGGATTGTTAACAGATGCAGATGATCCTTTAATTGAATAACCTGAATATGTGGAAAAAGGAAAAATTACAGCAGCTCGTCCGGGATCTATAGCTGAATTTATGTTAAAACCATCATAGTTCCAGTTAAAGTTGATATATGACTCTCCCTCGAAATAAACCCTTGGGTTATCAATATGGGAGAAGCTATTATTCTCCTCGATCATCAGTGTAACATCAGGTACATAATTCTCCAGAAAAAAATTCGGGAAAATTGTTCCCGGGAGATAGTTGAACATAAATTCATCAAAAACAAATGTATTGTAGGATTTAGAATCATTTTCATTTCCCTGCAAAGGTATGATAAATAAGATCATTAGTATTATTAATTGAATATATTTCATTATTTTACCTTAATTTAAAACCAATATTGATACCGGTCTTCCCATTTCCTATCAATGGCATAACCATAAATTTCCGGGACCTTTTTCTATAAATAAACTTCCCGATAGCAAAACCGAGAACTGCTCCGACAAATACATCAGAAAGCCAATGTGTATCCTCGGTAATTCTTGATAAGCCTGATAAAGTGGCCAGGCCGTAACTCAGGATCGGAACAAAAACAGATTTATTGTACTGATGTGCAATAACTGTTGCAGTTGACCATACGGTGATAGTATGCCCTGACGGGAATGCGTCGTAGTACATATCTCTGTTATCTTTATACCTTTTTAAAAAACCTGAAGGACCATCCCATCTGTCAATTCCATTTTCAGCTTCGGGCCTTTGTCTTCCTGTCAGATGCTTTAACAGCTGGACCACAACCCCTGAATGAATAAGGCTCATCAGGACAAGTTTGCCGGTATCTTTTGCCTTTTCATCTTTGAGAGCAAAACCTGAAAGATAAAAAAACCCGGAAATTCCAAGGCTTACATTACCATCGCCAAGCAGAGTCATAACGGGACTGGCATCATCGACCCATTTATTTTTATCCTGATAGGCTTTAAATCTGCTGTATATCGACTCATCGTTTGAAATCAGATAGCCTGTGAAAACTGACATTCCGGCAACGATCGCCCAGTCTTTCAGAGAAAATCTTAACGGAGCGGTCCATATTTCAGCCTCATCCTTAAGAAGAGCTTTGAAAAAGGGATCATCAGAATTAGCTTTTGTACTACTTTGCTCAGTTTCTGAATCATTATTTTTGTCAGATTCATAACCAAATAGAGGGAGAAAATTAAGACAAAGAAAAAATACGAGTAAGAGGGAGATTTGTTTTTTAAGCATCAGTTATATTATTACAATATCTATTTCCGGTCAAACTTTTCAACTTTAAAGCGGATCACTTTTGAAGAATAATTCCCTGCCCGATCTTCAAGGTTTACTTCGAGTCTGTTCCATCCATTTTTGACCTTAACATTAAATTTTTCTATATCAAGTGTTTTCCAGTCCGGATCATATTCTGATATAACCGATTTCCCGTTCAAAAGAGCTTTGATCTTATTGTCATTTATACCCTTGCCCTTATCGGTAATAATAATTTTAAACTTGTTAAGATTATTGTTTGTTAATCTTCGGGGCTTTTTAAAGTAAATCTCAGGTTTGTAAATATCTCTCATCAACGAAAAAATACCGGTTGTCAGTATACGGGAGACATAAAGCCCTTCTCTCTTTTTTATCGATGTTGTCACGTAATACCATTTTTTACTTTTAAGTGAATATTTGAATATTCCTAACTGCTGGGGGTTTCTTTCTACACTTTTAAAGTTGATATGAACAGCGTCAAGAAAAGGAAAAGTGTGAGGGTAAATCCTGTATTGAGGTGATAGAACAGGATATGTTGAAGGATAAGAAACATTTTCAACGAGAATTACTTTATCCTCTCTGACAGATCGTTTTGCAAAGTTTATACTAAAATCACTGAATTTAACAGATTGTGTTTTCCAATCAGAAATTTTTATAAGATCAATCTTTTTTTGCACCTGAGCAGTCAGCTTTCTGTTATTAAAAATCGAAAAATTCAGTTTCACTCCATTTTTAAAATTTAAAGGGTTAAAATTGAGAAACATCCCCTCTGAATCATATTGAGGGAATACAGTCAATCGATCACTGCCCTGAATTACTTCAAGAATGATATTATTCGATGCAATATGACTATCTTTTATCCTGATAGTAACACTATTTCTATTTATAAATTTGTCAATCTCCAGATCAGTAATATAGTCCAGATTATAATTATTATAGGAAAAACATTTTTTATAGATCAGCCGGTCACTTTGATAGAAGTTGAATTCAACGAATAAATACTGATCTTTCAAACCCACCGGGATTTCAAGAGCTCCATTTTTAATTATTTCCTTAATTTTTAATTCTTTGTTAAATACTATGGTGTCATTTTTATCAAATATTGATAAAGTGACCTTTGAAGAAGTTCCAGGATGAAACTCGGTAATCTTTAAGGAGGGGCTGGAATTACCAAGTCCGGAAGATTCGATATTTATAACAGGATCAGAAGATCTATATACAGAAAATCTCCCTGAAGTAACATTATTGAAATTATCATAAACCTTTACTTTGAAATTGTTTATCCCGGGCTTTATCAGTTT
Organism: Candidatus Aminicenantota bacterium; assembly: GCA_029938635.1. Taxonomy (GTDB): domain Bacteria; phylum Acidobacteriota; class Aminicenantia; order UBA2199; family UBA2199; genus UBA647. The sequence goes on along the minus strand of JAOZUQ010000056.1, from coordinate 9,445 downwards.
GAAAATACTCTCTGAAGTTTTGCTCTCCTTAGACATTACAAACCCTTTCTGATTAAAAAGGTTAAAAAAATATGAACTTGACGATGAAAAAAACATATCATAAACAAAACCCAATTGGTTGTTATCATCATATGTAAATCTTGTGAATTCAATGTTGTAAATTTCTTCTCCGTTAAGGAAAAATTCGATTCTGGAAGGAGCAACATGTTTCCCGGAATCAGAAATATCAAAAGTATTAAGTATGAATTCACACTCACCATTAATATATAATTTCTCCGGTATTTTATAATTTGGGCCATTTTCTTTTACAAATGAATATCCAAACTCACCTACTCTTCCGTTAATACCGGAATTTTTTACTGATCTGATCAATAGTTTTCTCAATATCGGAAAGTTTTTATCTTTTGCTTTGAAATTAATAAGCCTGAAAGGATTTACAAGAGCATTTTTCTTATCCCGTATCTCAAGATGCAGATGTGGGAATCCACTACCTGTTTCACCTGAATAACCTATCAATTCCCCTTTTCTGACATGAATAGGTTTTTTTAGAATGTAATTCCCGATATATTTTGTCCCTCTGATCCTTTGTAGTTTTTTTACTATTTTCTCGACAGGGTCAGTAAAACCTCTTAAATGGAAATAAATTGAACTAAGGCCGTTCCCGTGCTTCACATAGATACCTTTACCACTTCCTCTCTTCACATATCGTATTTTGTATATATACCCTTCCTGAACTGCATGTATTGTGTATCCGGTCTTTTGAAATGTCCTTAAATCGATACCGCCATGAAAATGGCCCGGGCGGAACTCCTGAAAAGATGAACTGTAACCATTATTGATTTTCAACGGCCAGTCAAAAATTCTATTACCGGGAAGGAGATTTATCGGAGAAAAAAGAAAAATCAGGATAATATTTAGAGTTATTTTACTCATTTTATTCCGGTTCTTAGAAAATGAGGTCACCTGACTTTAAAATTATATTTCCATACTTTGATTTCTTTGCAGAAGCGCCTATAAGAGCAATGTTTTTTATGATTTTTGCCATATTTAATCATATCAGGAATGAGCAGGTTGTCAATATTTAACAATTGACTTTGCTTTTCAATTGGTTTAAATTCGTAATCAATGAAACCATATGCCAGGTTTTCTCTACTCTTTTTCCTGATTCCGGTTGTTCTTTTCTTTTTATTTCAGAATTCAGAGACTGGTAAGGAAAAAACGGGAAATTATGTTATAAAATCAGAGAGCCTGAGGATAAAATGGGAAAAGTTTTCCGGAGGAAGAGAGGGGAAAATTTTATACTCAAATCCTCCTGATATGATGATACTTTACCTTCATAAAGGGATAGTGAAAAAACTGAACGGGATTGTAGTAGAGGGCGGAAAGGGACGCTGGAAAAGGGGGAAAACATCAAGATCTTTCTGGTCACCGGATGGATCATTCTTTGTATACAGATATTCCGGAGAGGTTTTTATCGCTGATGAATATGGGAAAAAGATGCTGATCTATAATAAAAATATGGATACTTCCAAGGAGACAAGGTGGAGTATTATTACTCATGAAGGGAAAAATTATATTTTCGGCCCTTCAAAAACCGGAACCGGTATTGCCGTGAGTATTGATAATCCGGGAATAACAATTGAAATATTCCCTTTTCCCGTGATCGACAAACATTGTGAACTTACAGTGGATGGGAAATATATAGTTTACAGTAATGGAAGAGATATTTTTGTTTCAGACCTTTCAAGTAGAACGAAAGGGATAAAAATCTCATCCGGTCAAAATTGCAGGCCATGTGCTTCACCGCATAATTATGCTGCATGGCTGCCTGCTCCTCACAAAAAATATAATATCCATAATGTTAAAAATGGGAATTTTGTAAAAGAACTTAAAGCCCCGGCAAATGAAGAGATTTACAGACTGAATTGGTCAAATAATGAAGAATTTGCCATACATATGTTCGGCAGCCGTGGAAACACAAGAATACATGTGAGAAATGTCAGGAACGGTAACAGCCTGTTTGTCGGGAACGGATGGGATCCTGATCTGTGGATAGGGGGAAATTAATAGTAATACCAGATGCTTCTATACTCATCAGTATCTTCACCTATTGACTCAAGCCTGTCAAGGTATTCTTTGATAGAAACATCTTTGTAAATATATGAATTCACTTCCCTTATGTTCTTCTCCCATGGGTGAAATGCATATACTCTTCTTCCATCAGGAAGGATTGAAATGAGTTCATGATCCTGCCAGGCACGAAGATGATTTTTTCCGAGAAAAGGGACATTGAAAACCGGCTCATCAGAACGGTAGATACCGGGAAGCAACCTTGCTTCTTCTTTACGTTCCTGAAGAATCCTGGCTATCGGAACTGCATAGTCCTCCATTTCACTTTTTCCTTTCATATTAAAGGTATAGTAAGGATCTATCCCGATAAGCTTTAATGCTATCCTTAAAGCTACACTTTCAAATCTTCTGCTATTGGAAAAAGTGAAAACCTGCTGATTATAAACATTTATGCCGTTCGATTTTAGTTTTGTAACAGCTTCAAGGGTTTCTTTGCTGATCTCATATGAATCCTGAAAGTGAGTAACAAAATAGATGATCCTCTTTCCCGGTTTGTTATATTTCTTCATAATATTGACAAATTCTTCATCGATCCTCTGTGGAACCGTAACAGGTGTCCTCGAAGCAATTCTTATACTTTTCAAATGTGGTATTTTTGAAAGCTTGCTGAGAAGATCATCTATAGAATGGTTGTTCATAATAAGAGGATCTCCTCCTGTAACAAGAATATCCATTATATGATCATGCTCATTTATCCATTCAATTGCTTTGTCAAGATCTTTAATTGAAATATTGGATGAAGGTATGTTAGGGGAAGTTATTTCCCAGTTTCTCTGACAATAAACGCAAATCTGAGGGCATGTATCGTAAGGTTTTAGAATTGCAACTTTTATATATCTCCGCGTAATACTATCTATTGGTGAGGTATCATGCTCCCTCATGAAATCAAATGCCATGTTCTTATCTGTTGTGTGAGACAGCATTTTATCAATATAATTAACCGGTGGAAAAACCTGCATCCTTAAGGGGAAATCAGACTGACTTTCCTCTTTATCCATTAGAGAAAGGTAATGGGGAGTGATTCCGAAAGGTATCCTGTTTTTTACTGCTCTATTTACTGCTTCTTCCTGCTCCTCCGAAATATTTATAATTTTCTTAAGTTTCTCAAGTTTTTCCTTATTGTTGATTATATTTCTATAATGCCATTTGTAATCTTCCCAATCCTGATCATTGCCATTGAATTCTTTTAAAATATTCTGCTTATTGATTTCACGTTGCTTCAGCATCTTATTAGATAAAGTATCAGTGAATCTTTCTGTTGCCTTATCAAGCTCATCCCCCATCTTGTCAAGGAAATCAGATCTTTTTATTGCAGCTTTTCTCCCTTTATAATGATCGAATTCCGGGCTTACCGTGCTCTCCAGTAAATGGGAGGGATATACATTGGAATGACCTTTCAAAGCACTGAAAAGGTGCTCAAACTCACTGATAAAGCCGTCAGAAACGTCGCTATCGCCTTTTCTTGCAGCTTTCCACAGATACTTCAATGAAGATGAAGAAGAGATTCTCTCGTATTTTTTTGAGAAAAGATTCTTAAGAACGTTCAATGAATTTTTAAACAGAATAAACTGGGAATTCGTCATATCATAATAATCATTACGGAATTCCATTTCGGTAGAGTTTAGATAGTTCATGGTTTTCTGTCTTGCAGATTCGATTGATTTACATTCCTTTAACAATTGATATATGTCAGGAGCAATGTGCCAGCATTTTCTCCATCTCTTTAAATATTTATCTTCTTTCTCTTTCATTTATTGAATTCCCTCCAAATTTCAGGTTATGAAAAAATCGGAACTATTAAATAGATAATACTCTATCATGTTCCAAAGTTCAAATTTAGTATTAAAACTTTTTCATCAATATGAATTTTTATAGAAAAATGTGGAAATTAATTTATTAATCCCGATAGAGTTTTTCCGTGATCTTTTCAAGTGTAATTAATGAGAATACCGGTATGATAATTGCGGATCTTATAAAGAAATAAAAAATGAGTGACATAACCGATGACACAAATAACAGTTCGGGGCTTTTATAACCAATTGTAAACAGGATCGATATTGCGAAAAATATAAAGATGGTCAACAGATTCACTCCGATTTTTAAAAATAACTGCTTTAAATGATCTTTGTATAATTTCAAGATCTCTTCTTTCTTTTCTTCTGGAAATTTGTCTGTCACTATTTTCAGTATTGTAAAACAATTACGAAATTCCAGGGTTATATAACCACCATGTATGATCTTAATTAATTCTTTAAGTATTGTTCTTCGAATATTTTTAAAACTTTTCATAGACTGAATTTTATAATTTAAAATTTCTTCATTGTTTCTAAAAGCAGGGTATTTTAACATGAACCGAAGATCATGTTTTATAATAATTTTTCTGTTAATAATAAAATTTGCAAGAATCGGGGAAATGATAATGACAGAGAGTAAAACTGTGTCGCTTATTTTATGTATAGCAGAGAAAAAAAATATTAAAAGAATAATCAATGTTGACATGTAAAGGACGAATTTCAAAAATACTGAAACTACAAAATCTTTAAGATTCTTTCCAAGAAAAATTATAATGTTATTCATTTTTTTACTTTCCCTATCTCAATTTCAGGCTTATCAGGCTTACGAGTGTAAAAATAGCAGCAATGATCCAGAACCTTACTACAATTTTCGATTCAGCAACACCAAGAAATTGAAATGTGTGGTGAATGGGGGCACGATAAAATATTCGCCGCTTGAATAGCTTTATTCCGATATAATCCTGAATAAATACTGTGAGAAATTCAACAACAAAAACACCGCCTGCTAAAAGGAATATGATCTCCTTTTTCAAAAGTATTGCTGATGTGGCAATTACTCCACCCAGAAAAAGTGATCCGGTGTCTCCCATGAAAATTTGAGCGGGGAATGTATTGAACCATAAAAATGCTGCAAGAGCCCCTATTAATGCTGCGAGTACTATAACCAATTCTCCGGACCCCTCAATATAAGGATACCAGAGATAGGCTGCAATCCTTGCATTTCCGATAATATATGCAAAAACCGCATAAACAACAGAAAGAAAAACGACAGGAATTGTTGCGAGTCCATCCAAACCGTCTGCGAAGTTTATTGAATTGGAAATACCGATGACCACCAACACTATGAAAACATAGTAAAACCAGGATAGATCAATGACCGGATTTTTAAAAAATGGTACAAATAGTTTTGTTAAAAGTTCATCAGGAAATGGAGACGATTCCGGTGATAATACCAGTATTGATAAAATAATTCCGAAAAGGACCTGAAACAATAGTTTGAGGCTTCGTGACATTCCGGCATCAGAGGAGCCGTTTATACTTTTCAGATAATCATCAACAAATCCTATAGCTGTGAACCAGAAAGATGCAAAAATGATCACTGTCAGGAAAAAATTGTCAAACTTTCCCCAGATAAGCAAAGAAAAGAGAAAAGAAATAAAGATAATGAGGCCGCCCATTGTCGGTGTTCCGGATTTATTTTCTGAAGAAATATCTCCATATTCTCTCGACTTGTCGCGGAAATTAAGTTGATAAATAATATTAATAAGCTTTTTCCCGAATATTATTCCGAAAAGGAAAGAACTGAGCACTGCCATTAGCGCCCTGAAAGTAATATATGAAACAAGGTTATCGAGTGATAGTGCAGTTAAAAGATCATTGATCCAGAATATCATACTTTATTTATCTCCGAATGTATCTCATTCAATATTGATTTAATTCTGAAATGTGGTTTCATGTTATTTGAAGTAAGAAGTATCCTGTCAGTATATTTTATCACATCAACTTTATTCAATATATCTTTTCTGTAAAAACTTAGAACCATTTTCAACAATTCTTCCCTTATAAGTGAATTCTCAGAAAGAAAATATCTGCTTAAGAAATCGAGTTCATCTAATGTGCCGGATACCGACATTAACTTTATATATGCAAGTTTTTCTTCGGTTACTGATCTGTCAAATTTTGAACGGGAAAGATCATTGAAATATTTATAATCATTCTCAGTAAAATGCCCGGTAATCACTTTAATTGATGAAACTCTTATTTCATAGTATTTATCTTCGATAGATTTCAGAAGGACTTCCTTTGTTTCATTGCCCCATTCCATGATCTTCCCTAAAGAATTTACCGAATTTCTTATTATAAAACCATTCTCTTTTCTTTCAGATATAGTTTTCACGAGAAAGTTTAATTTACTTTTATCACGAAAAAGACCAATCAGTTTTACTCCGATATTTCTTATTTCCCATTTTGGAGAATTTAGAAAAATATTTATTTTATAACAAAAATCATTACTATATTTTAATGGTTCTTTTGAAACTCTTTCAAGAAATCCGAATGGTGAAGACATCGGGAGAGGCATGGAATTACTATGTGTAACCTTCCTTTTTTTTAATATAAATATATCTGTATTTTTAAGAAGGAGAGATGTGATCAAATATACACCGATCCCGACAAAAGTAAGCGAAATTATAAGTATAATGTCTTTAAGTGTTTTAGAACCCGGATCAATAAGTGAAAAAATTGTTTTGGACTGAATCATCACGATTACCATCATTAATGATGCTCCGATTGTTTTCAGTAAGGGAGTTGTCAACTCTCTGAACTTGATTTTGATATCTTCTCCTGAGAGTTTAAATTTAAGGACGATTATTCTGATTATTGAAAATAATACAAATGATATAGTAGTTGCAAGTGCAAGTCCGGCATATTCCAGATCAGTGCTGACAAGATAAAAACTCAACAATACATTACTTATAAGCATCATGAAATTGAGATACATGGATGTCTTAATATCGATTCTTGCTGAAAAAATCCTTGAAGTAAGAGAATGAAGCCCCCACCCTACCAGGCCAATAGAATAAAACTGTAAAGCAAAAGCAGTCTTACTTATATCTCCGGCCAGAAATTTCCCCCTTCCATATAATACTGAAACAATCGGATCTGCCAGCATTAACATTAAGATTGAAACAGGGGCTAACAGGAATATATTCAGTTTGACACCATCAATGAATAATTTTTTTGCTTTCTCTTTGTCAAACAATGCAATCTTATCTGAAAAATCTCTTAATATCACACTATTAATTGCCTGTGAAATTATAGCAAAAGGTAACCTGAATATAGTTTTTGCAAAATAAAGATAGGAAAGTGAACCTTCATATAGACCTGCGGCAAGGAATTGATCCACTATTTCAGCTGTTTTCGAAAGAAATACATCAAGTGATATAGGTATCAACTGAGAATAATACTTTTTATTAACCGCACTTGAAAAATCAATAGATAGTGAATATTTGAATTGAAGGGATTTATTCTTCAATATTTTCTTTACGAACGGATATAAGAAAAACATATGAAGAAATCCGCCCAGCAGAACACCAACTCCAAGGGCATAAATGTGAGAAATGGAATAGAGAGCTAAAATTCCGATAATTGACCCGACAGAAAAGAAGAGGGATGAGAACTCTGCTATCCCGAAACGGTTAAAGGCCTTCAATATTGTAGAAAATATTGCAGCAACCGTAACAAGAATAAGATATGGGAACATTATTCTTGTAATCGCAACAGCATCAGAAAGAACTCCTTTTGATTCAAATCCTGAATATATAAATCCGACTATAGAAGGTGCAAAAATAATACCCGACAAGGATATAAGAACTGCGAACAAGTCTGTGAACTTCAGAATCGATGAGGTTGATCTCCACATTTTTTCTCTTGGAGTTCTTCTGAACAATCTCATAAATATAGGGAGGAAAGCGTTCTCCATAGCATTTTCAGCAACAACTCTCCTCATCAGATTTGATATTGTTAATCCGGCTACATATATATCAGTTATACTTCTTGCGCCGAACAATCCCAATATCAGGATCTCTCTGAAAAACCCTCCGATCCTGGAAAGTGTTATCCCTAAAGAAGAGCTTAAAACCTTGGCTTCCGTTCTTCTTGTATCTTCAAACTTTTCTACAGTCTCTGTATATCTGTGAACAATAAATTTCCTTCCATTGACCTCAATCTCATCTCCTTCAAATATTTCTGAAATTTTGTCAGGAGGACTGCCATTTAAAAGGATACTCCCCTTTATTTTCCTTAAGAGAAGTTTTTTATCATTACTGATGATTTTAATTTCAAACACAAAGTTTTTGCCGGGAATATTAATATAATAACTGCTTAAAAATGAATTTCCGAAAGTTGTATTTGAAAACATCAACTCATAGTTTTGTTCATCTTCCGGAGAATGAAGATAATATGAAACGATCTCTTCTTCTTCATTTTTAGCATTGATATCTGTAAGTTTCGTTATTAATTCCAGAATTATATTAACCGGCACTTCCTCACGATCCAGACCCTTCAGATTATTTCTCATTTCAGACAGTTGATTTTCAGAACCCAGTAGCTCTTCCAGGATCGAGAGCAATTTTCTTTCAGGCACTTTAATTGATGTTTTACTGTTCTTAAATGATATTTCCTCGAATAAAACTCTGGCACCACCGGATTTCTCTACTTCTTTGGCATTTACAATCTGGTGGTCACCGGGAAGATCTATCTTCGGTATCAGCAATGAAGGTATCCCCAATCTTGTTAACTCTTCAACAGATCCTGCACCTGCTCTTGAAACAACAATATCCGAAACAGAATAAATCTCATCAATATTATCAAAATACTCTCTGATTATAAGATCATTTTTCTTTTCCGGATCGATCTGCTTTTCTTTTAAAAGGCGTAAAGTATCTTCATATGCTCTATATTCTGCATTACTTCCCCTTCCTGTCGACAGGATGACAGTAAGGTTCTTTTTATCAAGGAGTTCAGGAAGTATCTCAACAACAGCATTATTAATTGTCCTTGCCCCTTTGCTCCCACCGAAAATAAACACTACTTTGTTGTTAAGTGGTATCCCTAATTTTTCTCTGATCTTATCATTGTCTTTAAACTTGATCATATCGCGGAGAGGATAGCCTGAATATATCCCCTTTTTTTCAGGAAAATACTTCAACGTAGACCTGAAAGAAACAGCTACCTTTGATGCTGCTCGTGCCATAAACCGGTTTAAACGTCCCGGGATCGCATTTTGTTCATGAATTAATATTTTCAGTTTTAATATTGAGGCTGCGATTAAGACAGGTGCGGCAACATAACCACCGCTGCCTATTATTATATCCGGCTTGAATTTTCTTAAAATGAAAAAACTTTTTATTGCACCGATGCCAATTTGAAGAAGAGATATAAGAGTACCAAAACTTTTTATTTTTTGAGGGATACCTCTAGAATGGACACTTTTAAATCTGATGGGTCGCTCTATATTTTTA
>JAOZUQ010000055.1 GCA_029938635.1 Candidatus Aminicenantota bacterium | reverse complement strand
CCCGGTGTAATGGGTTCTGACCACTGCCCCATCGGCCTGAAAATAAAGATCTGAATTAGAAGCTGTATTTTACTTTTGCATAGACCATATCGTTTTTATTATACCGGCCGAACATCCCTTCGGTTCCTGTAAAGATATTTGCACCAAGTAAAATCTCCAATTCGTCAGAAAATTTATACTTAACTTTCCCTCTGATCAGAGCATCCCCGTCATTCAATCCGATGTATGAGAACAATTCCAGGAACAATGTTTCTCTCAGAAAATCCTTCGTTGCAAGGAATGTCATCATATTTTCCACACGGTCATTTACTATGGGGTCATCATAATCAAGGATATATTGCTGAATGAACTGAGCGCTCATTTTAATATCCAACAGAGTAAAATCTACACCTATCAGATATTGAAGATAGTCTTTTTCGACTACAGCCTCTTCGATCATAGGATCTTCTGACAAGAAATATTTTCCGAAATAATAAGCACCTTCCCCCCTGATCACATATCCTCCAAGAGTTGTACTGAAACTTCCTCCGGCTAGGGCTAAGCGGTGGTGCTCCGGAATAATTGTTATTGATTCCGGCTGCATTGTTACCGGATCGATATTTTTCACAGTGTGGAGTGTTGGATCATCATCCCACATGTATCCGGCCATAAATTCAAGATCTATCGCGGATGACGTTGTAGAATATTTAAAGAACATTTCACTGTTCTTCAAACTTTCCTCCACCTTCTTCCTTGAATAGTCAAATTCAGGCTGAAGCGGAAGATCGAAACCGGGATTCCATATTGAGTCTGCCTCCGGCATTATGGTGGGAGAAAAAACCGGTACCCACACAAGCTCTAAAGTGCTGTCACCTATATAATAATCAACTTTTACAGCTGTTATCCCCATCCTGATCTCATCAAATTCAGGAAGGAGAAATTCTCTCAGATCTTTAGGTGATATAACATCTGTAATAAAAACCCCATCTGCTTTTCCCCATATTATCTGCTGCTTCCCTATCCTGATATCCATTGATTTAAAGAATATGTCAATATAAGCCTGTCTTAATCCTATCTCCAGATCTTTGTTCTGATAATCATAAATGTATGGATTTACTTTGAAAGCGATCTTCCCTTTTGAATGCTCAAGATTTAAATTAAAAGTATTTTGAAGAATGGAGAAATCATTGCCGCCTTCCAATAACATCCCCGTATAATTCCGGACATAACCGGTAAGGTTTAACGACTCTGCCTTTATTCCCGTATTAAAGAACAACAGGAGAAGAATTACTCCTGCTGTTCCAAAAATTCTGCGTTTCATTATAATCCTCTCTTCATCATCCTTTCGGTAAACTGCCTGTCGGGAATACCGGAATTGATCTTAACTTCTGAGAGTTGCATTTTCGTAGTATGTTTTTTCTGGACATTGACCATTTCAGATTGGAGGATGATCCATAATCCCTTGATATTTTCAAATTTCTTTACACTCAGGATCTTGAGCAAATCTTCATCCTCATCGTAGAACTCTTTCTTCAACCCGATCCATTTATCCTTAATGATCCAGGTCACAGTTCTGGAATACATATACTCTTCATCTTTCGGTACACTCTCTACCACATAACATTGTTCACCATTGAACTTCTCTTCACGGATCAGTTTGTGAATATCAGCTTCAGGCTGTCTGTCTCCAAGATCATCATATGTAAAATCAGACCCCATAAAATAATCGCTCTTGCTGCTGCTGGAGATCCTCTTTACTTTTTTCAAGGCTGGAAGATATATCCACTGATCATCATCCTTCCCCTCTTCCGTATAACTCCAGTTCACAAATGAGGTATTCCTGACATCTGCAGGTGACATGAAGAACATTATTTTCTTTTCAACTTTTCCGAAATCCTTGATAAATTGTTTTATTGTTCTGACACGCTCGTTCCCCTGAGAATTTATCAATGACATGGTAAGGTTCCCCTTACTATCCTTTCCCGTATCCCTGTTGTAAACATTATCCACTATTTGTAAACCTGTTAATTCCGCTCCGTTGATCGCAATTGCGGGGAGCAGGATCAAACTTAAAACCATAATATGTAATCTTTTCATTTTAATCTCCTAATTCTTTTTGTTTTTTTTAAAGTAAATATTTGACATGAATAAAAGCAGATACATGATCGAAACCGTACCCACAAAACTTGTGAACATATTAAGTGAGACCAATGCTCCTAATGCTCTGTTCGGCGGGAATACCGAGAGAAGCAGAACCAGAAATCCTGCAATAACAACCAGGGCGTTAAATACGATTGCCCTTCCCGAATGCTGCATAGTCTTCTCACTGGTAAGGATCTTATCTCCGGTTCGTAGAGCATATATTTTATACCTCTCAATAAAATGAACGGCATAGTCGATTCCGATCCCGATTGCGATACTCGACAATAAGGCCGTGGTAGTACTTAAAGGGATATTGAATAATCCCATAACGCCAAAACTTATGACAGCAGTTATTACTATTGGAACTGCTCCGATAAGCCCGGCCAATACTTTTTTAAACATTAGTGAGAGGAGTATTATAACTATGATCAGTGACAACAGCAGGCTTAATATTTGCCCGATCAGTATAAGGTCCGTAAAGACCAGCCCCTTATACCCTGAACCGGCATAATTTATCTCCACACCCTTTTCACTAAACCCGGGAATGCGTTTCTCAATAATGCCGATCGCACTTTTCATTGCCTTCGAGTTATCACTTTTAAGTTGAAAGATCACATTAACTTTTTTGTAATCATAATTCACAACTTTCCACAAATTCTCAGGATCTCCCGACATTTCATAAAGTAACAGGTATTGCGCCACCAACTCTCTTGAATCGGGAATTATATCGAACTCTTTCTTATCCGCATGCATAACCTTATTCATCCTCTTCAAATAGTCTGAAAGAGAGAAAGAATTCCCAACAATCTCAAGTGTCTCAACATCCGCCTGCATTTCGTCGATCAGCCGTAATAATGCAGGATCTTTGAAAGCATCTTTTTCTTTTGAATCTAGGATCACATTTAGTGTTGATGTCCCGCCAAAATGTGAATTAATAAATTTGTCGGTAAGGACAATATCACTATCCTTCTCAAATTTATCAAGGAAACTTGAATTTATCCATACTTTCCCGATCCCTACAATTGAAACAGCTATTATGGAAATTGTAATTATAATTGTTAGATACCTGTGTTTTACAACCCATGTTGAAAATACTGAACCGAGATTTTTTCGGCTCTTCTTCTCCTCTTTTTCCGGCTTATCCTTCCATCCCGGAAGTCCGAACATCATAAGACCGGCTGGTACCAATACCAATGAGAACACCATTGCCATCAGAACTCCAAACGCAGTAAATATTCCAAAATATTTTATCGGATATACTTGAGATGTTATCAGGGAAATAAATCCGACTGCTGTGGTTACAGAGGTCATAACAACCGGTTTCCACATACCGTGTATCATATCGTTAATTGCATCTCTCCTGGATGCTGACGGATTCTTTTTTATATACAGGTGCAAATGACTGAACAGGTGAATACCATCCGCGACTCCGATCGCTATAAGCATTACAGGGATCATTGTTGATACTGCATATATCGGAATACCCACCGCTGCCATCAACCCGAAAGTAAGAATAGTACTGAATAATACAACCAGCAGTGTGAGAAGTGTTGCTTTAATGCTTCTTAATAATACAAGTAGTACTATAATTATGATCAGGATGACGATCGGAACCATCTTCTGCATATCCCTTGGACCCAGATATGCCATAGTACCTTCAACGATCGGACTTCCTGCCACATATATTTTTTCCGGCCCTTCATACTCTTTAGATAATTCCAGTATCCTGTGATAAAACTCCTGAGAAAAAACATCATCTTTGATCTCTGCTATTATAAGGGTGATATTTTCATCATAAGATACAAGCCGGCCGAATATCATATCATTATCCCGTACAAGATTTTTCATCTTAATCAGTTTCTCCGGATCCTTCGGAACTCTCTTGAAAAAAGGCCGGACATCCATTCCATCTTCTGTACCTATAATATTGTCTGCTGTATAAAGAGATGTAACATCGCTCTTTTCTATCTCCCTCATCTTCTGAAGTGACTTCGTAAGATCCTTCACTTTTTGAATTGTATCGGAATTATAGATTCCTTCCTCATTTTCGATCGCAATAATTATCCCGTCCTTGATATTGAACCATTTTTCCGCCTGATTGCTGTATACAAATGCAGGATGTTCCTGCGGCATATATTCATCAAGATCGGTCTCCATCCTTGTATTTGATCTCATGATCATGAAAAATCCAACATTCAGTATTAACACCGATGCTAATACTATCTTATTGAATTTTGTCAGTTTCTTTAAAAAATTTCCCATTTTATCTCCTTTGTTCGTTAACACTAACTAACCTTTTTAATCAAAAAAAATTTCGCTAAATTAAGCTGAAATTAATTTTTTTACAGTTCTCCATAATTTTTTTCCATCACTTATTAATTTAAATGAGTGATTGGACAGCTTCCATTTTTTCACAATGAGCCGTAGGCCCCCCATTATTATTAAAATTATCTGATCCCCTTCAATATCTTTCCTGATCTCCCCTTTTGCCTGCCCATCTTTGGCGATCAAAAGCATCATCTCGAAATTTCTTTTCATAATTTCATGGATCTTTTCTGAAAGGCGTTTATCATCCCTGAAGATCTCTTCTGCAAAAACAACAGCTGCAAAAGCAGGGTTCTTTTCAAAGTGTGAGAAGTGATGGGAAAAAATTTCCTCAAGCTTTTTCATCGGTGATAATTCAATGTTCTTATGAATATCCTTGTCGGTAATTATATAGTTTTCAAATTTTGATAAGATAGTGAGGAGAATATCCATTTTACTCTCGAAGTGTCTGTAAATAGCCGGTTCAGATATCCCGATTGCCTTTGAAAGATTCTTAATTGTCAGGTTTTGTATCCCCTTCTCAGAAATGATCTCTATTGAAGCATTAATTATCTCTTCCTGCCTGCTTGTCAATTGTTTCACTATTTTCTCTCCATGTTAGTTAGTGTTCGCTAACCATAATAGTATACAAATCCTGGTTTGTCAACAAACAAAATTTCTTTTGTTAATAATAGTTTGTGGGGTCAGGTCTTGAAACAAAATTTCTTTTGTTAATAATAGTTTGTGGGGTCAGGTCTTGCATTGCTACATTTCAAATTAGAAAAATGTCGTAATGCAAGACCTGACCCCGAGATTTGATATCGAATTACCAAAGCATGAATGACAAGTTCTATAACTCTCATATTGATTTAGAGTGTAATATAAAGTAAAATTGGACTATGTGGAAAAAATATCGTGAAAATCAGAAAATAAAGAAAAAGGAATTATTGGAGAAGAGGAAAGAGATGGGTTTCTTTCGTGAATATTTTGAATTGATCACCGAAACTCTGATCTATGTCTTTTTCGTTATGACATTCCTCCTGCAGTCATTTGTTATCCCTACAGGTTCAATGGAGAATAATCTCCTTGTCGGTGACCACCTTCTGGTTGATAAGATCTCATACTCAAGGTCTATCTCACCTGTCGACCGCCTGGTATTTCCTCAAAAAGAGGTCAAAAGGGGAATGATAGTAACATTTAAATCCCCGGCAGAGATGGAAAAAGAATATGTTAAAAGGGTGATCGGTGAACCGGGAGACAGGATCAGGATCGTAAACAAACAAGTTTACATTAACGGAAAATTACTGGTCGAACCTTATACATATTTTAAAGATGATAACATCCTCCGTGGCCAGAGGGACAATATGGAAGAATACCTCATACCTGAAAATTCTTACTTCTGCATGGGTGACAACAGAGATAACAGCTATGATTCAAGATTCTGGGGCCCTGTTCCGGCAGATTATATTATCGGAAAGCCATGGAGAGTTTATTGGTCCTTTTCTTCCACATCAGATGAATATCTGACCCCGGGATTTATCCACAAGATAAAAGACCTGTTCAAAACAGTGACTAATTTTTTCTCGAAAACTCGCTGGAACAGAACAGGGATGAAGATAGAATAGAATTTTTCCAGGAGGTATCATGAAAAAAAGGGCACTGATCACAGGGATAACAGGACAAGACGGATCCTATCTGGCAGAATTTCTGCTGGAAAAAGATTATGAAGTATACGGAATGGTCAGACGTTCCAGCATGGAAAGATTTGACCGGATCGACCATATAAAAGATAAAATTGAAATAAAACAGGCAGATCTTCTTGATCAGTTCTCGATCACTAAGCTTATAGATGAGATCAGGCCTCATGAGATCTATAATCTCGCAGCTATGAGCTTTGTTCCCACATCCTGGAATCAACCGGTACTCACAGCAGAGTTTACTGCAATAGGCGTCACACGGATGCTTGAAGCGATCCGTTATATCGACCCGAAGATCAAGTTTTACCAGGCATCTTCATCCGAAATGTTCGGCAAAGTAAAAGAGATACCCCAGACAGAGAAAACACCTTTTCATCCGAGAAGCCCTTATGGTGTTGCAAAGGTTTATGGTCACTGGATAACAATAAATTATAGAGAAAGTTACGATATATTCGGTTGTTCGGGAATACTTTTCAATCATGAATCCCCGAGGAGAGGGATCGAGTTTGTAACAAGGAAGATATCCTACAATGCAGTTAAAATAAAGCTCGGTCTTTCCAAGGAACTTGGCCTGGGCAATCTGGATGCTAAGAGGGACTGGGGATTTGCAGGAGATTACGTAAAGGCTATGTGGCTGATGCTTCAGCAGGATAAACCTGATGATTTTATTATCTCGACAGGCAAAACCCATTCGGTAAGGGATCTTGTGGATATTGCATTTTCCCATCTTGATCTGGATTATAAGAAATACGTTAAAAAGGATAAAAGATTTTTCCGTCCTGCAGAAGTTGACCTTTTGATAGGTGATCATTCCAAGGCGAAAAATGAATTGAATTGGGAACCTGAAGTCTCATTTGAAGAGCTTGTAAAGATGATGGTAGATGCAGATATGGAACTTTTAAAAAAAGAATATGCAGATGAACTATAAAGAAGAGAGGCCCTGGGGCTGGTTTGAGATCCTTCTTGAAGAAGAAGATGTAAAAGTAAAAAGGATCCTTGTGAAAGAGGGAAAGAGGCTTTCCCTTCAGAGTCACAAACACAGGTCTGAGAATTGGACAATAGTTAAGGGGGAATCTCTTATAACTCTCGACACTGAGGACAAAAAATATGTTCGTGATGATTCAGTCTTTATCCCGGCAGGGATGAAGCACAGGATCGAGAATATAGGGAAAGGAGACGTTATCTTTGTAGAAGTTCAAACCGGAACCTACCTCGGAGAAGATGATATTGTCAGGTATGAAGATGATTTCAATCGCTCCTGATTTTGAGTTAATTGAAAGAATACATTCTATTACAGTTTGCTCCTTCAATTAATATTCAGATCTTTTTTTATTAATTTATGCAGTTTTCTTCTTATACTGTTAAAATTTATTCCAGGATCATAAACCGGATGGATCCTGTTCGTAAGAAGAATGAACACATTTGCAGAATCAGGCTCCATCCATATTGAAGTTCCGGTAAATCCGCTGTGTCCTATTGCTTTTCGTGATAGTGACCTTCCACCTGAAGTGATGAAAGATGAGTTCAATTTAAATCCGAATGATCTGTGACTCCTCTTAAACGGAGTAATATTTCTCCAGAACTTCCAGGTAGTATCAGGTTTCAACAATGTAGTGAATTCAGGATAAAACTCACGTGACATTTTGAAGATTTCATCTGCAGTGGAGAAAAGTCCGGCATTACCGCTGTCCCCTCCCAGAAAAAATGAATTCCCGTCATTTACCTCACCCCGTAGAATATTCTCTCTCCATTTATGTTTTCCGGAAAGATCGGGATATTCTCCTGTTGCTAAAGAAGATTCATAGATATTCCCCCTCTCTGTCGGGACACATTGTGACAACCTTTCCACAGGGACTTTAAAAAAAGTATTTTTAAGTCCCAGCTTTTTTATGATCATTTCATCTGCAGCATCGGCAAAATCCCTGCCAGTGACCTTCTTTACAATTTCAGCCAGCAGAATATAGCCAAGGCATGAGTAGATCACCTTTTTTCCTGGTTTTGCCTCGGGTTTAAGTCCTTTAATAACATTTACATAGTTCTTTTCACTCAGGTAGAGGGGATACCATGCCCGGATTCCTGAAGTATGGGTGATCAGGTGAGTTATCTTTATATCATCGGAAAACCCTTCCAGGAATTTCCTCACCGGAGAATCTTCCCTTATATCTCCATTTTCAATCAGAATTAAAGTAAGGAGAGAAGTTATTAAAGGTTTAGTAAGAGAAGCAATATCATAGATGTAATTGTATTTAAGTTTTTCAATTTGGGGTTCGACAGAAGCATTACCATAACATTTCCTGGTGACTTCTCCCTTATGTGATCCTGCAAGGATGGTTATTCCCGGAAAAACTTTCCGGTTCAGAAGTTCCTGAATATAACTTTCAAACTTCAATATTTTTTATACTGTTTGATACTTTTTCCGCCAGCTCAAGTGCGTTTCTTCCGTCCTCTCCAGTTACATTATAATTTTTCCCTGTGCTAATTGTCTTATAAAAATTATTCCAAAGATTAAAAAGCGGTTCGACATCTTTGATAACCGGAACATCCTCTATAATCTCAGCACCATCTATCCTGTAAATTTTGACCCTTTTTTTCTTGTAATCAACGGAGAAATAACCATTCTTCTGAAAAACTCTCAATTTCCTTGTCTTCTTCTGTGATATCCTGCTGGCAGTAATATTCGCCACAAGGCCGGATTTGAACTTAATTCTTGCATTTGCAATATCAACTTTTTTTGAAATTACCGGAATACCGGAAGCATCAATCTGTTCGATCCCGGATTTATCCCATTGAAGAATAATATCAAGATCGTGGATCATAAGGTCGTTTATAACATCTACATCGAGTGAACGGGGTGAGAAAGATCCGAGCCTCTGTATCTCAATAAATAACGGCTTCTGAACACGGCTCTGAATATATTCAACAGCGGGGTTGAACCGCTCCAGATGGCCAACGGCTATTGTCACCCCTTTCGCCTTAGCCATTTCTATAAGTTCATCAGACTGGGCCAGGCTCGAAGCAAAAGGTTTCTCAACAAGGATATCTTTACCCTTTTCAATAAAAAATTTTGCAATAGGATAATGAAATGTGGTCGGAGTTGAGACCATAACTGCATCCACCAGATCAACAATATCCTCATGATTTGAAAAAGTCTCAATATTATATCCTGAAGAAGCTTCACTCAGATTTGCCTTTGAAATGTCTGCAGCACAAGTCAGTTCAAGCTCAGGTATCGACTCAACAACCCTCATATGATTACGGCCCATTGACCCGGTACCGATTATTCCTGTTCTCATATATTATTTCCTTGTTTTAAAGTTTTTAAGGACTCCTCTTTTGGTCTTTCCAAGGAATTCAAGGATAACTTCAACTTCAGGAGAGTCTGTAAAGAGAAGTTTCAGTTTATCAATGGCCTGGGAAGTGTTGAGGTCTTCTTTATAGATTATATTGAGAATATCTCTTATCATATTTATAAATTCCCTGCTAATTCCACTTCTAAGCATCCCGATAGAATTCGGACCGTAATAATTGTAATTATCTCTGGATTGAGAGATCTTTACAAATGGAAGAACATCCTGTTCGATTATTGTATATGCCCCTATATATGAATTACGCCCAATTCTTACAAATTGATGTACAGATGAAAAAGCACCGATAACTGCAAAATCTTCAACTTCAACATGTCCTGCAAGTGTTGCACCATTGGTAAAAAGAGTGTTGTTTCCTATCATACAATCATGAGCTATATGGGTATAAGCCAGGAAATAGTTGTTGTTACCTATTTTTGTGAGACTCCCGCCTTTTTGAGTTCCTCTGTTTATAGTCGTAAATTCACGAACCAGATTATTTGATCCAATCTCAAGAAAGGTTTCTTCTCCCTTATATGTAATATCCTGGGGATCGGTCCCGATGGAACTAAACGGGTAGATCTTACAACCTTCTCCCAATTTAGAGTTCTTATCGATCACCGAATGGTGCATGATCTCACAATTATCACCGATCTCAACATTATCACCCACCATAGTGAACTGCCCGATCTTAACATTTTTCCCAAGCTTGGCACCGGGACTAACAACAGCAGTAGGATGGATCAGATTATCAGTCATTGTGCCAGCGCTGAACTTAAAATTGCAGTTGCAGCGACCTCTCCATCAACCATTGCCTTTCCTTCCATCTGAGCAAATATTCCCCTCTTGCGAACGAGTTTCATTTCCAGATCAAGACGATCTCCCGGAATAACAACTCTTCTGAATTTCGCTTTATCAATACCTGTGAAATATGCCATCCTCTTTTCTTTTGGAAATTCTCTCAACATTAGAACAGCGCCCAATTGAGCAAGAGCCTCAAGTATAAGAACTCCGGGGAACACAGGGTTACCCGGGAAGTGGCCCTGAAACAGGGCCTCATTTATTGAAATATTCTTATAGCCACGAATAAAATCCGGTTCTATTATCTCCACTACCCTATCAACAAGCAGAAAAGGGTAACGATGTGGAATTATCTCCCGGATCTGTTCAATCCCGAATAACTCTTCCATTAGATTATTTTTTCTTATAACTGGAATCGATTTCTTTAATTACCTGGTCAGTAATATCTATAGTCTTATCAAAATAAGAAATTCCGGCAATACTGAGGTCAAAAACAAGAGTAAAACCTTTAGATTTTCCGATCCTGTCAATTATTGGCATAACCTCTTTCTGAAGTGTCTGCATCTCTGTCTGATATTTCCTTCTGAGTTCTTTCTGAGTATCCTCATAATATCTTTTCAGATTGGTCTTTTTTGCCTGAAGTTCAACACCTTTTTTTTCTCTTGCAGCAGTATTGAGCGCAGGAGACTGAAGAGCAGTCTCAAGTCTTTTTATCTCAACCTGCATTGCTTCTACTTTCTTTTGTTTGGATTTACCATAGTTCTCCAGCTTAGCCTGGATCTCTTTCCCTCTCTTTGTTGAGGCAATAACTTTTTGTGCATTAATAACACCAATTTTCACTTCACCGAAAGTATAGAAAGCAAGTGTTAAGATTGTGATTACTAAAACTAATGTCTTTTTCATATTTATCTCCTTTAAAAAACCTTTGTATATTTGTTTATTCTAATAGAATGAAGGTCCGACAGCAAATTTAAATGCAAAACTTGAATCATCAATATTAAGGGATCTGGGATTATAAGCAAAGATCAGCCTGAATGGAACATTCAGCATCGGAATAAATATCTTAAGTTCCAGCCCGGCCGATGAATAAACATCATTTAAGCTGATCGGATACCCTTTATCATAAGCATTTCCTATGTCATAGAAAAAATTAAAAGAAAATTCTTTTGTGAGAGGTATCTGGTATTCAAAATTCATGAAAAAAGCTTTGGTACCTCCGAACACATATCCATTCTCATCTCTGGGCCCCAGCCTCATAATATCAAATCCTCTTATGGACCTTTCTCCACCAAGATAAAATTTCTCATAGAATGGGACAGGATTTTCTCCAAATTCAACCAGAGTCTGATATACCGCATGCATTCCAAATGTATGTTTATTCCATAGAGGGATGAATTTAACAAATTCAAACTTTAACTTATGCATGTGTATATCTCCACCCAGAAATCCTCCTGAATATCGGTAATTCAACAGATACTTGGTTCCTGAACTGGGAAATATTGGTGAATCCACAGTTGAATAATATATGGTTGGGGTAATGGATGATATAACTCTTTTCCCTTCAGTATAATAGTAAAAAGTATAACTGCTCGACCAGTTTATATCTTCGTTGACATCACTGATGGATATATCCTCAAAACTGTAAACAAATGATGCTCCCCAGAATCTCCAGAACCTGAAAGATGACATGAGGTTAAATCCGGTCCCTTCTCTGGTATAGTATCCCGGATAGCTGAATGACTGCTTGAATACATCAAAACCAAAACTGGCAGGCAAGTGGAACAGGTGGGGCTCGGTAAACCCTAATCTGTAATTCTTGGTTCTTGTTCCGCTCTGAAGATTAAGTGTAAATGATTCTCCAAGTCCAAGAAAATTCTGAGTCGAATACCCAAGTCCTATGAACCAACCGTCGTATCCGCTGTACCCGACATTAAAGTTGATCATCTGTCTGTTCATTTCCTGGACATCAACCATCATATTTATCTTCTGTGGATCATCTGCATCCGGTTTGATTTCCGGCATCTTCTCTATAGTAACCAGGCCAAGCTGTTTCATTCTTCTAATGGAACTTTCTAATGCCTGGGTATTGAATCTTCTGCCCTCTCTCAGCATCCACTCTCTTCTTATTACCTTGTCCTTGGTAAATGTATTTCCGGTAAACTCAAGCTTACCCACATAGGCGACATCATTTTCTTTTATCCTGATTACAAGGTCAACAATTTTTTTCACAGGATCCAGATTCTCATCAGGTGCTATCTGAGCATAAAAATAACCTATTGAACCGTAAACTTTCTGAATCTCCTCTATCCCGTCATTTCTTTTTTTAATATTGTAAACTTCACCGGAGTTGATCTTAATCATTGATTTCAGAAAACCGGGTTTAATTATTTTATTTCCTTCTATTTCAATTTTTCCAAGTGTATATCTGGGGCCCTGATCTACAGGAATTGAGATCTTCATCATTTTCTGGAATTTCCCCAAGAAGGTCATCCTGTTTACTCTCGAAAAAACAGGCCGGCCAACCTTAGCTTCAATAAAACCTTTCTGCTGAAGACGGCTTTTTACACTCTTAAGGTCCTCTTCCATTTTTTCCCTGTTATATACATCTTTACTACTGATGCTGGAGAGGAAGCCATGAACCTTATTGTTTTTCATACCCCTTCTAATAAACCCCTGGGAAATATATTTTGTGTCAAGTCCCGGGAAATCTATACGGCCTATCCTTGTTTTTGGCCCGGTTACAACTGTTATTTCAAGTTTTACACCACCCTTATCCGGTCTCTCTTTTATCTCCACTTTCCCATCGTTATAACTTTTTTCGAGGAGGAGGTCCTTAATGATCTTTTCAACCTTTTTAATTTTTGAAGGGTTGTGATAAGAGAATGGCGCAAGAACTACACTACTCTCCTGCAATTTATCCTCAATATCATCCTGCTTGATTTTTTTCCCTGTTTTATATTCGATAGCGGTTATAAGAGGATTTTCTTCAACTAAGAACTTTACCTCTTTACCTCCCTGAATATCTGAAACGTTAAGCTTAATGTCTTTGAAGAATCCTGTATCCCACAATGTTTTGAAATCTTTTTTCAGTTGATCCGGAGTATACTCTCCACCAATCTTGGATTTTATATAAAAAAGGAATGTATCTTTTGATACTTTTTTATTCCCCTCAATCACAATCCTTCTGATAACATCAGAAGAAAGCAGAAATGTAGATATATAGATCAACAAAATTATTAATGATATTTTTCTCATAAAAGCCTCGCAAGCAATCGAATTTTATAACATATTTTGCCCTATAATTCAATATCTCACTGCCACAGATCGTTTTGGCAGAGGTGCAGATATGCTATATTAACTATGACTACTGATTTCGGATAACAGTTTCATAAAAAATGATAAATACTGTACTGAGTACTTTCCGCTATTTTAATATTTTTCCTTCTGTTCTAAAATTAAACAATTGAGGTGACATATGAACAGGGTGATAAAATTTATACTTACAATAGCTGTTTTTTTTATTTTGCAAAGTTGTATCGATCTCGGCATCTACATAGCTGATTTCCCACTGAACTCTTCCGATACGGAACCTGCAGATATCAGACTTATCGGGAAATGGGGGAAAATTTCAGAAAAAGATAAAGGAACTGGAATGGAAACTATCGAATTTATTCTATTTAATGAGAATGAATATGTTGTAAGGTCAGGGGAAGGAGTGGACAACAATCTTGTTCGTACTTTCATTACAAAAATTTCCGGAATATCATTTCTCAACTTTCAGGACTTGTCAGAAACTGAACGACAATATGTATTTTGCAAATATATAATAAGCGATAAAAATGAATTAACCCTGAATTTCATAGGGGACAAGCTTTTTGACTCAGATAAACCGAAAACTTCAAAGAAACTCAGGAAATTCATAAAAAAAAATCTTGCCAATCCGACCCTGTTTAACACGGAGATGGAATTCTCTTTTAGAAATAGCAATAATTGAATCCTCGTCTCAACTTCTGAACAAATATCTGCCTAACTTATATAAAAATTTTTTCAAAAAAACAAAGGGGAAATAAATGAAATATTTAACATCCCACCTGAATATAAGAAATCTTATTAACCCTGATATCCCTGCAGGGACAGGACCTTTTTTATATTCCTTAATATAAATCCTGTATCTGGAATATCGTCTTAAATACTCTTTATATTGACGGCCGAAAATTGTCCGGGAACGAAGCATGTTCTTATATACTATCCGGCTTTCCCCGGATAACGGGATCAACCTGAGTTTTCTCAAGGGATATTCTACCTTTTTTATCCTGAGTACATCATTTATATATTCAAGCATACTTCTAACAGGAATTACCAGGTCAGTCCTGATAACATTTTCCAGAAACAGGTCCCAGTCGATCTTTTCCCTTTTTCTCAGGATCATAAGTACATCCGGGATCCATCTTATAATAGGTTCGGAATTTTCGTATGCTCCATGTTCAAGAATATGAATAATAAGATCTTCAGCACACAATCCTCTGAAATCAACTCCTTTCATCCGGAATTCGGATGCCCTTTTTAAAAACTCCCTGTCAGCATCCGGATAACACCTGTGCCTTATGATATTCCAGTGAAGATCACATGAGTATCCATTTTCATTAATATAATCCAGTGATCGGAACAACACCATCGAGTTAGTGTTGAACACGGGATAACGCATCTTCATTTTCATCCGCCATCCTCTCATCCTCATCAACTCACCGGCCCTTTCAGCTTCATCCCAGCTGACAAGAAAATCTGCATCTCCGATAGGGCGGCAGGCAATTTCATCATAATAAGAATTTATCAAGTGGATCCCCTTCAGGAGTAAAGGATCAATCCCTGCTACTTTGAGATCGGAAAAAAGCGATGCTGCAGTCTCCATGATCATATTGTTACTGAACCAGCTTTTCCTGTAGGTTCCTTTTAATTTCCCGTAAAGTTCTGATCCCGGAGGAATATGATCTTTAAGATTGTGAAAGACCATGGGAAGCAGCCTGTATGACCCTCTGTCAAGATTATTAATATCATTGGAATTTTTCCATTTATCCCAGGAACTAAGTGCCTGCCCGGGATCTGACAAAGCAGATTTTAGTAATAACTTCTGATCCGGAGAAGGGAGCCAGTTTGCCATTTTTCTTTTCATCCGGATATATCAGGTAACCCTGATTTGATGAACGTACCTCCGCTGATCTCCAGTATTTTATCTGTGATTGCTGCAAATTCAGATTTATGAGAAATTATCAGTATGGCTCTATCGGCCATATGTTTTTTCAGGTTACCGATTATTTTTTTCAGGGATGTTTTATCCAGATTCGAAGAAGGTTCATCCAGTATGATAAGTTTTTTATCCCCCAGCAGAGATCTGGCTATTGATATTTTTTGTGCCTCTCCTCCTGACAACCTTTCATGCTTATTCTCGATATAGGTTTCAAGGCCATCAGGAAGTTTGTCAATGAACTCCCGGGATCCGGAGAGTTCTACCACTTTCTTCAGATCTTCTTCAGAATATTCTCCTGCACCATAAACAATATTCTCCCTTATAGTTCCGGGGAATAATATCATTTCCTGAAAAACAACCCCGGTCGACCTCCGTATATCCTTCATATTTATTTTCTCATATTTAATTCCGTCAGCTCTTAAAGCCCCCGATTCTGGTCTGTAAAATCCCAGTATCAGATTTACTATTGTACTTTTTCCTGAACCGTTCGGGCCTGTGATACAGACAACCTCTCCCGGCTTAATTGAAAATGATATGTTCTCGAGCAGTTTTCCCATGTCATAGCTGAAGCTGACCGATTCAAAAACTACTTCACCTTTGAATTCCAGTTTTTTTGTTCCGGAGTACGGAAGTTCCATTTTTTCATTTAAAAATTCAAGAATTGATCTCAGAGATTCATTCCCTTCAATTACCTTTGGAATCACTGAGGATATTACTACTACATACTTTTTAAGTAATCCCAGTGCAGTAAAGAATGCAAAAAGATCCCCAATCGTCATTAGCCCATGTATTACTCTATAGCCGCCGAAGATCATAATTACTACTCCGAAAGAAGAAGTGAAAGTTTCATTTAATATCCGGTAAAAAGCGCCGAACCAGGCCTGGTCAAAACTTTTTTTCTCTATTCTTTCATGCAGTTCTCCCTGTTCCCTGCTTTCTTCTTTTTCAGTAACACTCACTCTTGCAAGGTCAATATTATCCAATAATACCATCACCCGTTTACTGAAGGTTTCAAAATACCGGTGATAAATATTTACCTTTCCTACAAGAATCCTTCCAGCAAACTTGCCGAATATGATCAGAAAGGGGGAAATTATCATAACCAGCAGAAAAAGAGAGAGGTCAAGATAGAGAAGAATAAGTGTGAGGCCCGTACTTATAAATGCAGCCGGTAGAAGTTGAGCAACAAGCCCGTTTGACATAACATCGAGGCGAAAACTATCCTGTACAATTCCGGCATGAAGTTTCATTCTGTCAATTTCAGTAAAATACTTTTTTGGAAGCAAATAGAATTTATTAATAATCCTATTCCTGATTACTCTTATAACCCTCTTAGTGGTCTTTAAACTGATATGTCTGGTCCACAATGTAATTCCGCCATTTACAATGTACAGGATTGAAATAATTATACAAAGAGTGACAAGCTGGCTGAAATTTTTTTCAGGTAATGCATGATCAAAAACCGATCTTACCAAAAGAGCGATAGGGACTATGATCACAGACTGCAGAACAGAGAGTGATATAGCCAGAACAAACTTAAAGTATTGCCCCTTATAAAAAAGGATATATGATTTCCAAATTCTCATATCAGCCTTTTTTTCTCCTGCGATCGAGCGACTCTTTTAACATCTCTAACCTGTTTACCCGATCATCGTGGTTTGTCATTGAGGAATTTGAATTGTGAAGACGCCTTAATGCAAGAGTTTTTTTAATCATCTTTTCTTTAAGGGGAATTTCTCTGGCTCTGATGAACCACTCCAGGTCCTGCCCGATTGTCACATTTTCCCTGTAAGAACCAACCTTCTGAAATGACTCACGTTTTATCAGGATCACACTCGCAGAGAATCCCGGAAGAGGTTTGTCGGAACAGTAAATTTGTTTCCTCCTTTCCGGACTCATTCGGGAATCAAAAAAAGGCTGCATCATTCCTCCGATTATCTCAAGTCCCGGCTCCCTTCCGAACTCCTCTAACTGAATTTCAAGTTTTTCCGGAACCCATACATCATCTGCATCAAGATGAGAAATAAATTTACCGGAGGAAAGACTTATCCCATAATTTCGTGCAGCACCAACTCCCCTCTTTTTGAGGAAAAAATATTTAACTGCCGGTGAGTATTTCTTTACTATCTTTTCTGTGTCATCCACGGATCCATCATCTATAACAATTATTTCCTCTGGAATTATAGTCTGATTCAAAACACTTTCAATCGATTCTGGAAGAAACAATCCATAATCTCTGGAGGGAATTATCACACTTATTTTCGGGGTTCCTTTCATTCTAATCTCCGAGGGCTCTCTTCCTGTCTAAAGAAGCTTTGAGAACTTTTAACAGATCAGGTTTCACTGACATGTTAATATAAGAAAGATTTGAGCTGTGAAGCCTTCTCTTCATCACCTCTTGATCATCAAAATATATTCTCGTCCCTGACTCTCGCATTTTGATGAACCAGTCAAGATCTTCTCCGGTATTCAGGTCGACATTAAACAATCCCGTTTTTTGAAATACATCTTTTCTTACCATTAATGTCCCCAGTGAAATAAGTTTCCCCTTATCCGGATCAAGAAATTTTTCTCTTGTAACAATTGGCGGAGGGTCTGATCCTTCCTGAAAAAAATTGCGGAACCTGCCATAGATCAGATCATATTCCCGGTTCTTTAAAAGGAAGTCAACCTGTCTGCGGATCTTAGAATCGGACCATGTATCATCTGCATCAATAAATGATACTAAGTCACCTCTGCATATTTTCAACCCTTCATTCCTTGCAGAAGCAACTCCGTTATTCTCTGTGCTGATTTTTATGATAGTCTGAAAAGATGAAATGATTTCTGAAATATTATCAGCAGAGCCATCGTTTATAACAATAATTTCAATATTTTTATATGTCTGAGATATGACCGAATTCAATGCTTCTGTGATGTATCTGCCATTATACACAGGTATAATCACAGAAACCAGAGGTGTAAAAGTACCCATGCATTACTCCTTAAAAATGCTTTTTACTATTTCAGAAATCAGCTCCGGATCCCGTCCTGCCTTTAGTTTATAACATGGAAGATGTTTTGTTAACTGTGCAATAAATTTTGAAATATTTTTTCGTCTTCCGATATGCTGAAATATTGTGCTCGGGGCCAGCGATCTGAAGCATTCTGAAGAGGATATCCTGCTGAATGAGGAATGATCAAAACCACTTATCTCAGGAAGGATGACTCCTTTCAGTGAAGCTGATCTCGCCATGGCAAATTTCTTAATCTCTGAAAGGAATGCCACTCCCTTCTCATTTTTTGTAAAAGATGGATTAATAATATTTTTGTTTATTCCGGAAAATTTCTTCAGTGAATCCGAAGTAAGTTTAATTGAATTGTATACACTTGAAACACTAAATTTTTTTTCACCGTTTACAACAATATAATCGTCACCCAAATATTCCATCCCATTCATAATACAGGAAAGAGCTGTTGATGATTTACCTGATCCGCCCCTCCCGGCAATAAGTAAGGCCATTCCGTCAAATGCAATAGAAGCTGAATGGATCATGGAACTATCCCTGTTTTCAAACCACCACTGAAGAATATTCTTAAAAGGAGATCCGCTTTCATAATAGGGAAGATTGCTGATATCATCAAATAAAAAAAAAGCAACCCCTTTATCTTTGTTCAAAAGACTAACTGTATTACTCTCTCTTCCCACCGACATGGTAATCCCTCTTCTAGTAAAAAAAGGGACATCTCTGTTTTTTTTTTCAGTATACCCGGGAAGGATCTGCTGAATCGACTTCAAGTAATCACTCCCGGCCTTAAAACATAATATGGAAAGTGAAGTTTCATCACCGGAATCTTTTCCCAAATGTACGAATGGGCGGAAAAAAAATGATGAAAACCCGGCTTCAGGCAGGACAATCCTGATATTACTTTCACCGATCGATATAAATTTATCTTCTTTAAAAACAAATCCATGATTCTTTTTTTTAAAATCAGAAATCAACAAATCAAATATATCTTCCAATTGCGTATTATTCTTATTTGAAGAACTTTCAGGCTCAGGCTTTTCTAATCCGGAGATATCATTCATTCTCAGGGCTATCCTCTTTCCTGTCAGGCCACCCGATATCACTTACTTCATGGATAGGATCAAGTAGAAGAAGTTCCTGTTGATCTGTATATTTCTCAAAAACAGGAAGTTTTTGAATAGCTTTGTTTTCCGATCTTATCTTTTGAACAAAATCTTCCGAAATTTCAGCATTCTTATCTTCTTCCCCGGATTGCACAAGGAGCCCTTCAGATTCAAGTCCGGTGATAAAATCTTTTACTGATTGTTCAAATTCTGTGTCTGTTCCGGGAAAGGCATTTGTATGAACCTTAATGATCTGACGTGGTGAAAAGCTCTTTATTAACAATTCCCAGATCAAAATACCCGATCCGTTGATGCTGTAGTAATATCCGCTCTTAAGGTTTATTGCCACGATCTCGTCATCAAAATCTTCAAAAAGTATATCACTATTATTCAGAATAAATGTATCCGTTAATTCCATTAAACCTCCGGTGCAGTTCGAAAAACTATCTTAGTATATTAAAAATATACTTTCAATAGTTTGTTCTATCCAATCACAACCCGGATAGGGGGACGGTGCTTGACATTTTAGTAAGGGTTAAACTTGCCAAATTATATTTAAG
>JAOZUQ010000094.1 GCA_029938635.1 Candidatus Aminicenantota bacterium | reverse complement strand
TGGAAAATGACCGGTTTGGAGATATGATATGAAAAAATGGGGTGATGCCAGTATAAGCCTATATTGACCATGGTTGAAAAAAGTGTTAAATTGAACAATTATTGATATGAGGTGAAATAATGATAATTGGCGAAATTGAAAGAAATGATACAGAACGGTTGAGAATTGAAGCTAGTAATTACAAGGGTTCTGATTTCATTTCAGTAAGGATTTATTATCTGGCCGATAATGGTGAATGGCGGCCTACAAAAAAAGGGATAACTGTAAAACCGGAAAAGGTTGATGAGTTGATCGGATTTCTCTCTGATGCGAAAGAGAAGGCCGGAACTATAGAAGCAGAAAAAGAAGAGGGCTGAAAGAGAAGGCACCTGAATGAAAGATGTAGCACTGGAAAAACTGCTCAGGTTTACAAAGCAATTTATAAAACTGCGTACGCTCGGGCATTTATGGAATGCTCTGATAAAGTTGCATTATGCAGATGTTGCTACTTTAATTGAACATTTAAGTCCATCAGAGCGTCAGATAGTTTTCCAGCTTTTCTTCGACAGGAAGCTTGAACTACCGAAGTTTTCAGAAATAATCAGTGAGATAAAACCTGAAATAGCAGTTGAAATTTTGTCAGATTTTGAGATAAAAAATATTGTTCCAATCCTGAATGAGTTGTCCTCTGATGACGCAACATCTCTGATCCCCCTTTTTGAAGAAAATCTGCAGATCGACATTCTTAAAAAAATGAAAGATGAGGAGGTTGTTGATCTGCAGGAACAGCTCTCTTATCCGGATGAATCTGCCGGAAGGATCATGTCATCAGATTTTCTTGCTTTATCCGGTTCAACCTCCGCTGCGGATGCGATATCAGCAATTCAGCTGGCAGGAGAAGAGGTCGAAGTACCATTTTATCTTTATGTCATTGACGATGAGGAGAGGCTGGTTGGAGTTGTATCTCTCAAGCAATTGATCCTGATCAAGTCAAAGATGAAGCTGAAAGACATAATGAATACAGATGTTTACAAGGTTGATGTTTTTACAGATCAGGAAGAGGTTGCATCTGTAGTTGCAAACTACAATCTCCTTGCGATCCCTGTTGTTGATGACCTGAATAAGCTTGTAGGAGTTGTGACAGTTGATGATGTAATTGACATTATACATGATGAGGCGACTGAAGATATTTATAAACTTGCCGGTGTCACACAGGATTACAGTGTTGAACTGGGAGTCGGTAAATCAATTGTCAAGAGGATGCCATGGTTATTCTTAAGCCTTTTCACAACATCATTTTCCGCTCTTGTAATAATTCTTTTTAAAGGAACACTTGAAAAATTCATTACGCTTGCTGTAATTATGGGGATGGTTAATGCGATAGGGGGAGTGGTTGGGAACCAGACGGTTGCAATAATGGTAAGAGAGATCGTGATCGGAACGATGGAGTGGAAAAAGACAAAAAAAATATTATTTAAGGAAATGCTGGTTAGTTTTGGAAATGGAATTATTATAGGAGTTTTTGCTTCTCTGGTAACTTTTTTATTCTTTAGAGACTGGAAAATTGGAATGATTTTTGGTGGTGCAATATTGTTTAATCTTATTAACGGAACATTTTTCGGGACTATTATTCCGTATGTACTGAAAAAAATAAAGCTGGATCCGGCGCTTGCTTCAGGCTTAATTGTTACTATGCTTACTGATTCTCTTGGTTTATTATTTTTCCTCGGAGTGTCTTCAATGATACTTGTCTGAAAAATGCCTTTAGAATCCGAAGAGGCACTGGTTATCGGTTCATATGTTTTCAAGGAACAGGACAAGATCGTCCATCTGCTTACCTCACACAACGGGATTCAGAAAATAGTTGCCCCCGGATCATCAAAGGGAAAGAACCGGTTCGGATCTCTGCTTGAATTGTTCACGGAAGGGGAGTTTTTCTTTTACAGGAAGGAGGACCGGGAGCTTGCCACTCTTTCGAAAGGTGACATAATTACAAGCTATTTTGATACTGTATCTGAACCCGGACGGATATTCTATTTTTATCTGATAGCAGAAATAGTTATGAAATTTGTTCCCCCTAACTTCAATACATCAAGAATATATAAATTGATTAAATCAGTTCTGGACAGCAGCAAAGACGGGGCAGAGATGAAATATCTCATTCTCTATTTTATGGTATGGATATTAAGGATAGAGGGGATGATGTTTGAAGCAGGAAAGTGCGGAACCTGTCATAAAACTGATCTGCTGAAGGGTTGGGTTATGTCCGACTACCGTGGAATTGTCTGCAACAAATGCAGAAGAGAGGAGTCGGTTATCCTGAGAAAGCGAGGGATTGAGTTTGTTGAATGGACCAAAAGAAATGACACGTCCGGAAAATTTGAAGGTATGTCCGATGAAGATAGTAAAAATATTTTCCGGATATTGAAAAACAAAATAGAATACCATGGGGAGTTCAGCCTGAACTCTCCCAGATATCTGTCATCCCTTATCTGAACACTATTGCTCAGTTAAGTTACAGCAATCACAAAATTCATCACAAATTTAGGAACAAAAAAAATAAATTTGCAAAAAAAAAATAGTTTTGATATAGATATAACACCGAGATATGCTTCAGAGATGGAGGTTTAATGATCGGAAAGACCATTTCCCATTATGAGATCCTCAAAAAAATAGGTTCCGGAGGGATGGGCGAGGTCTACCTGGCCCGGGACACCAAACTGGACCGGAAAGTTGCAATCAAGTTTCTCCTTAAATCATTCCTGGACCGGGAGGCTCAGGGTGATGCTGCAAAACAAAGGTTTATCCATGAGGCAAGGGCAGCAGCTGCCCTTGATCATCCCAATATCTGCAATGTTCACGAGATCGGTGAAACCGAAGATGGACAGGTTTTCATCACCATGGGTTATTATGAGGGGAGAAACTTATCTGAAATTATGTCCGGCGGTGGAACACAGCATACTGAGCGTTTGTATCCGGATGTATCTTCTGGTTCCCCCATGCCGCTGGATGAACTCATCGGGATATCCATTCAGATCTCTGAAGGCCTTTGCGAAGCCCATAAGAAAGAGATCGTCCACCGAGATATCAAGCCTGCTAATATTGTTATTACCGCTGACGGAGTGATAAAAATCCTGGATTTCGGCCTGGCCAAACAGCCGGGAGTCACGAAACTTACAAAAGATAATTCTACCATGGGTACAACGGCCTTTATGTCACCGGAACAGGCCGGGGGGGAAGCTGTTGATCACCGTACAGATATATGGTCACTGGGAGTAATAATGTATGAGATGGTCACCGGCCAGCTACCCTTTAAGGGTGAATATCCATCAGCTGTGATCAATGCAATTCTGAATGAGGATCCGCTGCCCGTGACCGGTTTAAGAACAGGTGTACCGCTAGAACTGGAGGCTGTCATAAACAAGATCCTGTCAAAAAATCCGAAGGAACGGTATCAGAATATCGAAGACCTCCTTGTTGATCTGAAGAGGATCGGGAAGAATTTAGGTGTAAAAATATCAAAGACATCAATTCTTGACAAAAAAGATCTTTCGATGCAAACAAAAAAGATAAAAACAACCAGAAAAAAAGCCGGCTTATTCGCTGCCGGTCTGATCACCATGCTGGTAGCCTTAGCATTATGGCTCTTCGTGTTCCGGGCAAAAAACATTAATTCTCTTGCAATCCTTCCATTTGTCAATGAGAGCAGGACTGATGGAACTGCATGGTTGAGCACCGGGATCCCGGAAACCATCATCTCCAGCCTTCAGCAGATTCAGGGATTAAGAGTAACCTCCTTCCTGACCCTGCTGGAGCGTTACAAGGATGTTCAACCCAGCGTGGAAGATGTGAAGCGTCATTACAATGTGAGTGCAGTGGCTAAGGGGAAGATATCTACCGTTCAAGAGGGACTTACAGTCCATATTGAGATCATCGATACAGATGATAAAAGTGTCCTTTTTGCCAAGCGTTACCATATAAAGGGAATGGATGGATTATTTGATCTGCAGAAAAGCATTGCCAGTGAGATCACTGATCACTTGCAGGTCAACCTGTTCGGTGATTCCCCCAAACCGGTTTTTTTACGTAATGAGCCCAATGGTGCCGCTTATCATAATTACCTTCGGGGCCGATATTTCTGGTACAAACGGACCCCCGGGAGTCTGGACCTGGCATTAGATTATTTTAAAAAAGCAATTGAGATCGATCCGAAATATGCATTAGCCTGGTCAGGACTGGCTGACACCTATAATCTTTTGCCCCAGGATGCAGGTATTTCGAGATATCGGGTTATGCCTTTGACAAAAAAAGCAGCAGAAAAGGCATTTGAACTTGATGATAATCTGGCCGAAACCAACACATCCATGGGGGGGATGCTACATTTAGAAGGGAAATATCCGGAAGCGGAAGAATACTTCCAACGGGCAATTGAGATCAATCCGAACTATCTTTTGGCCTATCATTGGTCGGGTAGGAATTTTAGTGCTTCCAGACAGACAAAGGAAGCAATGGATCGGTATGAACAGGCCCTGGTCCTGGACCCCATGTCTCCCATTATAGCTTCAAATTTAGCTGGTTCATACAGTTATCTGGGGGATAATGACAAAGCTGTAGAGATTCTTGAGCGGGCTATCGAGCTCAATCCGGAGAGTTCATCACCATTACTTCAATATGCAAACCTTTACTTAAATTTGGGTGAAGACCGGAAAGCAATTGAAATGATTGAGAAATCACTTGCCCTGAATCCAACTTCTTTATGGCATATTACATGGTGTGCAAGAATCAATTTGCGGGCATCAAATTTTAACAAGGCAATAAATATACTTAAGGATCTGATTGGTAAAGACCCAGCATTCAGGAGGGTTGCCAATACAGAACTGGGTTTAGCTTATGCAAGAATGAAACAATTTGATAAGTCTATTGAACACCACCGTAAAGCCATTGACATTGATCCGCTTGATATTGATAGTCATTATTATCTTGGAGACAGCTACTGGTATTTTAAGGAATGGGAGAAGGCTGCTTCTGCATATAGAAAAGTTACTGAACTTGATCCCGGAGATGGTGATGCTTTTCAATACCTGGGCTGTGTGCTGGGAATCCTTGGAGAAAAAGAAAAAGAGAGAAAGTGTTACCAGAAGGGAGCTGAATTAATGCCTCAGCAACATATCGAATTGGGCATCTGGCATATCAATTTTGGCGAATATGAAAAGGCAGCAGTTTTATTAAAAAAGCATGAGCAAATCAGTCCAAACTATTCAAATACCAGTTTTTACCTGTTTACCGCTCAATTTTTAAGCGGGGATTATCCCGGAGCAGAGCAATCCCTGACAGAGTGGTTAAGGAGGATAAAATATAAGGATGTGAAGTCACTGCGGGACCAGGCCCTGATCAACAATAAAATTGACCGAGAATCTTTGATCCGGTATATGCGTCTGATCCTTGAACGATTTAAAAAAGAGAAGAGGCCGATCAGGGGCTCCTATGAGGCCCGCTTACCTGCAACCTTTTATACACTTTGCGGTGATCTCGATTCTGCCATTAAGACACTTCAATATGCTTATGAAAATTTTGATAAGAGCGCTTTCTGGCTGCCCTGGTACATCCGATTCGACCATTTCAAACCCCTGCATAACGATCCCCGTTTCTGGGAGATCATCAAAAAAATGAAGCTTGATCCCTACTTTAAAAAAGGGGCCAAGCGATAATTTAACAGATAAAAGGTTTATTTTGACTCAAATCAAATTTTAAAAAAGTGAAGATGAATTAAAGGCTTACTCAGGTACTACCCACAAATCATTTTTCACTTCAAGTTTAACATCGTCCAGCCATACTGACCTTCCGGATCCGCCGGGCCTGAAATCTGTTACGATATCTACATGTTGCGCAGATCTGTTAGCTTTGCCGTTTTCATAGAATTTTTCAAGTTCGGGACGGTTCTTTTCT
>JAOZUQ010000013.1:6804-55504 GCA_029938635.1 Candidatus Aminicenantota bacterium | reverse complement strand
AGATTTTATTCTTTTGAATGAACTTATACCAGTTTTCTGCACCAAATCCAACATCCAGTACACACTGTGTTATTCCAAGACTCCAAGGGCCAATAATACCATAAGATGTTCCTGTTACCCAACCCGGGTCTGCAGTACACCAGTAAATATCATCTTCTTTAAGGTCAAGTACATATTTTGATGAAATATATTGTGAAATAAGAGAATAGTGAACATGCTGAGCCCCTTTTGGCTGACCTGTTGTACCTGATGTGTAATGCAATACGGATGGAGTTTCAGCTTTTGATCTGAATACACTATACTCTTCAACTTTTTCAGAATTTTCCATTGAAAAAGCAATTTCACGTTCTTTCAAAGGTTTATTACCATCATGATCAACTACAATGATATATTCAAGCCCCGGAAGTTCATCACGGATCTTTCTTACTTTACCGAGATGCTTTTTCTGCGTTATTATTGCTTTTGTTTCTGCATCTTCCAATCTTGTAATAAGAGACTCGCCTCCGAAAGCACTGAAAAGCGGCTGTGCGATCCCGCCCATTTTTAAAATACCGAGGAAACCGAAATAAAGTTCCGGAATTTTGTCCATGAAAAGACACACCCTGTCACCACTTTCAACTCCGGTTTTTTGAAGAAACGATGCAATAGTATTCGTGATGATCCTGCTGTCATTAAACGTGTATTTTTTAACTTCCCCGGAAAACCCCTGCCATATAAGGGCATCTTTATCAGCTTTTCCCTGATTGCATATCCTGTCGGAACAATACCATCCTATGTTTATATCGTCTCCCTCTTTGTAATCAAGTTCGTCTTCAGATATTTTCCAGTTGAATTTTTTTCTGATCTCATCATAAGGTCCCATGTTGTTCATAAAAAAAACCTCCTAAGTATTTTTAATAGTTTGATAGTATTGAATATCAATGAAAAATTAAAAATAATTTATAGAGTATACCCCCATAAAAGTCAAGAAAATATTTAATTTTAAACGTAAATTTAAAAAGTTATTTTGATATTCTACCGGAAATCTTTTTCCCTTGTATAATTCTATAAAGAACGATCTCCGAATTTGAAAGAAATCTCATTGGCGGGCCCCATACTCCGGTACCGGTTGAAGTGTAAATAAAAGAATTTCCTGATCTGTAGAGTCCGTAGGGATATCTGTAAACCAGCTGGACCAGAAGGTCCATTGGTGGGATCTGCCCCGCATGGGTGTGACCTGCCATTTGCAGATCTATCCCCTTTCCTCCATTTTTTTCAATCCCGTAAGGCCTGTGTCCTATCAATATATTGAATTTATCTTTATTCACTATATCAAGTACATCTGCTGTCCAATTCGATCTGCGTGAGTTATTTGATGTTTCATCTTTCATACCATAAAGAGAAATATTTTCAGTAATATCAATATATTCATCAAACAGGACTTTTATCCCCGTTCTTTTTGTAAAAACAAGAAAGTTGTCAATTCCGGAATAATATTCATGATTTCCGGTAACTGCATAGATACCATTACTCGATTTAAGATTTTTTAATATGAGATTGATCGCACTTTTTTTTTCAATTCGGCCATCTATAAGATCCCCGGTTATCACTATAATATCAGGAGATAATGCATTTACCCTTTTCACAAGATTTTTCATATCTTTCTGACTTGTTGATCCATCGATATGAACATCTGATAATTGTAATATTGTGAATTCTCCGTTCACTCCTGTTGATTTCGTTGTAACTATTTCAACTTCTCTTAGAACCGGCTCTTTCATATTATTTACAAACGAATAAATTGATATAAGTAATGAGATAACAAGTGCAGTCAGCACTATGATCCCGGATGCGGAAGGAATAATAATTTTCAAAAGAGATGCAACCATAAATACGGCAAAAGTAATTGAGATTACTCCGAGCCATACATAGCCGTAATATTGAACGAAGTGAATATTGAGGAACCGGCTCAGCATTTGCCCTGCTATAATTGAAATACCCGAGAGTATGAATAGCCACTTTATCCATTGAATAGTTTTATTTGATAAAGTAAGATTCTTTGTTATCACCTGAAATATAAAATAATGTATTCCGAACATTACTCCGAAAAAAATAACAAAGAATACCAGAAATGAAATTAATCTTCCCATAATTTGGAGTTCATTATAGCTTATATTCAGGCTTTTGAAAATAATTAAATTAAAAACTTTTCTTTTTCTGAAAAAGGTTATATACTTCTGAAAAAAAAACAGGAGATATAAATGAACAAAAAAAACCTGGTACTACTAATAGCAATAATATTTTTTATCAGTACATTTAGCGGAATAATCTCTGCTGAAGATGTGAAAATTCCAAAAAAAGCATTGAAACTTGAAAAAAAGGGTGATAAAGCCACTAAGAAAAAAGAGTACGATAAGGCGATGGAATTGTACAAACAGGCTCTTGAGATCCACCAGGACATGGAGACTGTCCATTACAAGATCGCTTCTATCCATGCATTTAAAAAGAATTATAAAGGCGCACTTGAAGAGCTTAAGACTACTCTCAAACTGAATGCTGCTAATGAAAATGCAAAAAAAGCCCTTATAGATACAACTCTCAAGTATGGCAGTTCCCTCTTACGTGAGAGAAAGATCGCGGATGCTAATGAGCTATTCATAGATCTTTCTATAGTTGAAGGCATTAAAGAAATTGATGCAAAACTTTTAACAGAACTTGATTACAGGATCGGATTTAATTTTTTCCAACTCCGTAAAGCTGAAATGTCCAATGAGTATCTTCTTAAATTTGTTAATGCTCCGACTGCACAGGAATTATTCAAGAATTTTTATTCCACCGCAAATTATTTGATCGGCCTAAACTATTCACAATTGGAAGATATAGAAAACTCAAACAAGTATCTCACAATTTTTGCAGATATTAACAAAGAAAATCTTGATAATAAGTATCTCGGATTTGCAAAATATATTCTTGGCATGAATAATTTCAATACTCTTAAAGTAAAGATAGACAAAATAGAGAAAGCAAAGAACAGAAAAAATCTTAAACAGAGCAATAAAAAAGTTATTGATATGGCAAAAGCTGAAACAGGGGTCGAAGCAAACCTCCTTTTTGCAATTGAAAAGAGCCCGACTCTTGAAAATGCCTATGTATTGCTTGGCAATTTCTACTATCTTAAGAAAGACATAGATAATTCAATAAAGTATTATAAACTACTTATTGAAAAATTCCCGGGTTCAGCTGATGTTGAAATTTATAAAGTATTTTTAAAAGATATTGAAAAAAGGAAAAAATAGAAGCATTTAAAATTCTATTTTTCCTTTACTTAAGTTTATGAGAGTATCCCTGACTTTTTCATAGTTCTTTACAGGGATACTTAAATCTACTTCAATTCCGTTATTGTCATATTTTTTATCTACTATTTCAATTGAAAACTTCTTCACAACCTTCATCAGCTCGCTCATAAAATTGTAAGGAATAACTATTTTTTGAGATCTTTTTATAATTGTTTTTACAATTGAAGCATCTTGCACTGAAAGTTTTGCCGAATCCCGGTAAGCTCTCCCCAGGCCGCCTGTCCCCAGCTTTGTACCTCCATAATATCTGATTACAATTACCAGGACATTGAAAAGTTCTTTCCCTTTGATCTCATTTATTATTGGAAGGCCTGCTGTCCCTGACGGTTCTCCGTCATCACTATATCTTATATGTTTTTCCTCTCCATCCCCTATTCTATATCCGAAACAAACATGAGTAGAATCATAATACTTTTTTTTATAATCTCCAATAATTACTTCTGCTTTCGAACTATCTGATACCGGGTAAATAAATGAGATAAACCTCGAACCTTTTTCTTTAAATTCATATGGCCCTTTTGAAGATTTTATGGTCAGGAAATCTTCTTGATTGCTCAAAATTGTTTCCCCCATTCAGATACAAAATCATCATATGAAATATACAAAACAGATTCGAAAGCCTTGCTAATATCCATACCTTCACCAAAATTCTCCAGAAGTTCCAAAATAGAATACATACCATACTTGTCGATCATGTAGTTGACTGCCGAATGACTTGTCCTGTATGCAAGAGATATATAAGCCACATTTCCTGAAGGAAATCTTTTCTCCAGATATTTTAGTGGTATCGGCTTTTTAATATTCAGGTTAATTTCAGCGGAAGAAAAATATTCTGCAAGCCCTTCATTTATCCAGAGTGGACATTTTTGAGTGATCTCAGAGATAAGTGCATGGGTAAATTCATGAAATATTACATTTTTCAATATATCATTAGGGCCTGACAAACCTCCTACAGGCAACCTGATCTTACCGTCATACAAACCACCTGCCCATCCGGGCGCTCTTGTGACATCAAAGAAATCTCTTTCATTATAAAGTATGACTACAAATTGTTTGTTGGGGAAATAGTCGAGTTCTTTTCCTATCACTCTATAAGCTTCCTTCAGGTAATCAGAAACAATTGTTCTTGTCTCATCATGTTCCTCTCTGCTGAACTGGATCAGAAAATTTTCTGTTCCGAGATCTTTATAACCCTTCATTACATTCTCTTCGCGTTTCAACTTTGCAATAAGTTGTTTTAATTCACCATCCTGACCATATTCTATTGCATCTTCAGCATATTCGAGGCTTGTTGCAAGATCATTTAATCTATAATAAGCTAATGCAAGGAATTTTTTTGTTCTATAGGGATAGTATTCAAGATCATCAGCATCTTTCAGGAAACTTACAGCTTCTTCATTTTCATTCATCCAGTAATAACACATTCCGATTATCGTCAGAAACCTTTTGTTATAATTCAGAAGAATGTTATATTCATTAATAGCTTTATCGTATTCCTTTCTCTTTGTATAGAACAGGGCCCTGTTCTGTATTGAAAGCAGCTCGACTCTGGTTGTTTTTTCTTCCCCCGAATCGTTCTGTTCAGAGGGTAGATTTTCCTCCGGGACTATTAAAAGCTCATCTTCAACTTTTCTGCTCTCAATTTTTTCAGGTCTGGAAATCTTCTCTTCAGGTTCAGATTTATTTTCATGAACAGTATCTGAAATTATAACTTCATTTTGGCTCTTATTCAGATATATGAAGCCGGATATGGCAAGAACAATAATAGGAATAAGGATATATACTAATACCGGTCTTTTTCTGCTTTTATATATTTTTGTACTATAACCTGGAGACATTTCTCCAATGTTAGAATATCCGGATGACTATTTCAACAATTCAGAGATCTTTTCCTTCAGTTTATCCCCTCTCAGGCCTGAAGCAAGAACATCTCCTTTCTTTCCGACCACATACATAGTCGGGATATAGCGGATCTTATATTCTGTTGCGATCTCTCTTCCTTTATCTTTATCTATAATGTGAACCCAACTCATTCCTCTGTCAGCAACAAATTTAATTGCATGTTCTTTGGGTTTTCTTTCGAGTGCAATACTTATTATCTCAAACTCTTCATCCTTGAATTCAGAATAGATCTTTTTCAGATTCGGGATCTCTTTAATGCAGGGAGAGCACCATGTAGCCCAGAAATCAAGTATCACTACTTTACCTTTGTATTTGCTCAACTCAACCGTGTTTCCATCAATGTCCATTGCTTTAAAATCTATTGCAGGACCTGATAATGGAAATATATTTATTGAAAAAAGTAAGATCACTAAGATCAAAGTAAGTTTCTTCATTTAACACTCCTTAATACAATTTTCTGTATTTTAAGTTATATTTTAACATACATTTCCAACATTTTTAAATATTCTTCTTAATACGGTCAGTGAACATTAAATGTTTATATTGTTTTCAGGATAAACTACAATATATTTATGAGAATCTTTTCACCAGTTAAATTATTCTTTTCATCCAAAGTTAAATCATGTTTTTTATCTGCATATAATTTTATCATTAATAGAAGAATCATCTCTCTATTCTTAACTCTGACTTTAATTCTTTTAACTATGATATTAAGTTTTTTCTTATCTCTTCCGGATGTAAGAGAATTTCTTAAAAAGATTCCCGTGACTACATCCATGATAGATCAGAGGATCAATGAGAACTCAAGCCAAAACAGGAATCTCAGGGTTCTGAAAAAATGGGCACCCTTCGATCAGATCCCTCCATTTTTAAAAAGAACTGTCATTGTTTCAGAGGATATTGATTTTTACAATCATAAAGGGATCGATTATTATGAACTGAAAGAATCAATAAAAAAGAATTTTAGTTCAGGTAAAAAATCGAGAGGCGGCAGTACCATCACTCAACAACTTGCTAAAAACCTTTATCTATCTACCGAGAAATCCTATTACAGGAAAATAAAAGAATTTTTTATTGCAAAGAGGCTTGAGAAACATTTATCCAAGAACAGAATTCTCGAACTTTATCTGAATGTTATTGAATTCGGCAGGGGAATATTTGGTGTAGAAGCTGCATCAGAATTCTTTTTCAGCAAAAGAGTTGACCAATTGAGCAATACAGAAATAATACGTTTAATATCGGTGATCCCGAAACCGCTTCGAGTTACACCTCTTTCTGATTCCGGGTATTTAATGTGGAGGGCAAATCTTCTTATAGACAGACTATTCAAAAGCAAGTCGATCAGAGAAGAAGAATTCATCAGGCTTAAAGATCATTTCCCGGAATAGCATTTCTGCTCTTATGTAATTAATAAATTTTCATGATAAATGGAGGGATCCTGGCTATCTGGTAAGATTTAATCCAAAACTAACAGTGAATAGAATTTTCATACGAACTGATAACAACTGACTGGAGTGATCTCAAAGTATCAATTTTTTCAGATTTAATTTCATTTTTTATATCTTCCAATTCTCTTGAAAATTCATTTGTAGTAAAAACAATTTCGTGGAATTTTTTTGCCATATCACCTGATTCTATCCCTTTTAATATTCCAATCGCCTGACTTGTTGAAATGTTGTTCTTCTTGATGCTATGAAATTGACCGATCAGGTAATTTATTCCGGTTGTAACTGATTCAATTTTAAATCTCAGCATTTCATATTCATATTGCCCCTTCAATATCTTTTCGGGAACTGATCTCAGCCAATAACTATATTTTAAATTCTTAATTGCAATATTTAAAAATAAACCATTACATCCTGGGACCTTTTCACTTAACAAAGTATAAATATCTGCTAATATTTCCTGGTATTGAGCAAGGATCTCAATTTTCTGTTTCTGCCAGTCCGATAAGTTCATTTATCCTCCTTTTAATTAGTTCTGTTTTGTTAATGTCAATAATGTACAGCAATATGTTTTCCATATTCAAAAAGACTGATTCTTAAAATAATAGTCATGATTTTGATTCTATTACGGGAAATATATGGGTGAGACAAAATCTTACAATCCGCAAATGATGTACTCGGTTTTACAGATAAATATCATTACAATAAATTTTATTCATAATTATATAACCTTTTTTGTTGACATTTTTTTTTGAACTCTGAATAATCAATATTGTTTCAGAGGAGTTAATTAATGAAGAGAATTATAATGACCATTGTCCTGTTAAGTTTAGTTCTGCTACCCGTTTATTCGGCCAAATACGTTGGAGCAAAAAAATGCAAGTTGTGCCACAACTCAACCAGGCATGGTAAAGCTTATGATACTCTTTTTAATACAAAACATTCAAAGGCTTTTGCAGGACTTGTTGAAGATTGGAAAGCCAATGACCCTTATTGTGTAGTATGTCATACAACAGGTTTTAATGAAGGTGGATATAAGATGGGAGCTCCCGATACATATAATTCAAAATTCGAAGGTGTAAAATGTGAAGAATGTCACGGCCCCGGATCAGAATATATGAAAAAAGACATAATGAAGAACAGAAAAAAAGCGATCGCAAAAGGTTTAAAGATACCAAGTGAAAAACATTGTGTTAAATGCCATGACAAGAAGAAATACCCATGGGCAAAAAAGTTTGTTTATAAAGAAAGACTTAAAAAAATTGATCACAGATACAGGTAAACTTAATATATAAATATTATAATGCAACTTTTTTTCATTAAATTCGTAAATAAATATAGTAAAAGTTGACAACTATTAATATTTTTTATAAAATAGTACTTTAAATGCAGGAAATGGATAGAATCAAAGATAATCAAATGTATTCCAAACATGACTATTTTCAATTTTAACCCGT
The DNA here is from genome assembly GCA_029938635.1 of Candidatus Aminicenantota bacterium. Lineage (GTDB taxonomy): Bacteria > Acidobacteriota > Aminicenantia > UBA2199 > UBA2199 > UBA647. The sequence goes on along the minus strand of JAOZUQ010000013.1, from coordinate 47,365 downwards.
ACTGCAAATTTTTAAGGAGTTAGATAATGGCAAAAGGTAAGGTAAAGTGGTTTAACGCTTCCAAAGGTTATGGTTTCATTGAGATGGAGGACGGAAATGATATTTTTGTTCACCACAAAGAGATCCAGACTGATGGATTCAGAACTCTTGATGAAGGTCAGGAAGTAGATTTTGAAGTTCGCCAGGGTGACAAAGGCGACTACGCTGCAAATGTTGTTAAAAGTAATTAGTTTGTTATTTATTTTTTAATCACATTAATTCATGGTTTTACAAAAATTGGTTTAATTATCAAACATTAAGTAAGTAAAGGTCAGATATCATTAATTTCAAAAAATTCCAAAAATTCTTAGTCATTACATGGTTCTACCTCTATTTGCAAAAATTTTACCGGAGGTAAAAAATGGCAAAAGGAAAAGTTAAATGGTTTAATGCGTCAAAGGGTTATGGTTTCATCGAAATGGAAGATGGTAATGACATTTTTGTTCATTATGCTGAAATTCAGACAGACGGTTTTAAAACCCTCGATGAAGGCCAGGAAGTTGAGTTTGAAGTTCGCCAGGGTGACAAAGGCGATTACGCTGCAAACGTAACTAAAGCTTAGTTCTAAAATACATTTCCCGGCCTTAACCGGCCGGGAATAGTACTAGTTCCACACTTTTTTATTAAGTACTTTCAATTCCCCTATTTTGCATTCGGGGCATTTACACTTTGTAATACTCTCTTTGTAATGTCTTAGTCTTGTTCCACATTTTGTGCAATTATTTATTATTCTGAAAAGTATATTATTTTCAGTAATATAGATGTTTTTTCCAGTATCGAACATCCATTTTTCCGGAACCCGGATCCTTATGTAAAGCTGGCTTTCAATATTTCCGCACACTCTGCATTTATAGATCCTCTCTTCTGAAAATGGATTATTTTCATATCTTGGGTTTTTTATCCTTTTTTTACTTTTCATATCATATTTTTTCAGTATTTTTTTTATCTTTTTTTTTTGTTCAACATTGTATTTTTTCAGTATATTTTCAATTGAAAAAAAACCTGATCCGGTCCCCTCTTTCAGGTGCAAATTATATGTGCAGATACTGCATCCAACCTCATATTTTATCCCCATAATTATTTATTTAGTATAAAATTTGAAATATTTCCACATTTTTAAATTTTTAATACAAATAATCCAGTCTCTTCAGGTATTATTAGCTTAAATATTGAAATTATTACAAAAATATCGGAAAATCAAAAAAGCAGGAGGATAAAATGCGTTGGAGAGGCAGAGAAAGAAGCGATAATGTTGAAGACAGAAGAATGAGTGTTGGCAGGAAAATGAGTCTTGGCGGAGGGCTGGGCGGAATTATAATAGCGATTATTTTTATAATACTCGGTGGAAACCCTAAGCAGGTTCTTCAACTTCTCGATCCGGGCAATAATACTGTGCAGACACAACCAGGACAGAAAACGACACAGGATGATGAGTTAACTCAATTTATCTCTGTAGTTCTTCAGGATACAGAGGATGTGTGGAACAAGATATTTAAAGATTCAGGAAGAACATACAGAGAGCCCAAACTTGTCCTTTTCAGGCAATCCGTCAGGTCGGCATGCGGATTTTCAAGTGCCGCAACCGGCCCTTTTTATTGTCCTGCAGATGAAAAGGTATACATAGATCTTGATTTTCTTGAGCAGATGCTGAGGCGTTTCCGTTCATCAGGTGATTTTGCAATGGCATATATCCTTGCTCATGAGGTTGGCCATCATGTCCAGAAACTTCTGGGCATTATGGATAAAGTAGATTCCCAGCGAGGACGTGTAATTAAGAGGAAGCTTAATGAACTTACGGTCAGGCTTGAACTTCAGGCAGATTTCCTAGCAGGAATATGGGTGCATCATGCTCAGAAAATGAAAAATATCCTCGAAAAAGGTGATGTTGAAGAAGCATTAAAGGCAGTTAATGCTGTAGGAGATGACAGGATTCAAATGAAGCAGCAGGGATATGTTGTACCGGACTCTTTTACACACGGAACATCCGCTCAAAGGCTGAAATGGTTCAGGAAAGGGATGAAAACAGGAGATCCGAACCAGGGTGACACCTTTAACACAAATGATCTATAGGCTCACCAGAGGCTGTTTTGTTTGCATTCCAGGACCAGATATAAAAGGAGGAATCATGTTTTGCAAAAATTGCGGTTATGAGATTGAGGATGATTCGAAGTATTGCAGGAAATGCGGAAAAGAGGTAAACGGAGATATTTCAACCGGAAGCAGTGTGGTAAGGTCTCAGGTTGATAAAAAGATCATTATGGTAGTAGCAATTGCAATTGCATTGATAATTGCCGCTGTTGCATTTTTCTTTCTTACTAAAATTGAAGAATCCCCCGACTCCAAAGTTAATAATAATTCATTCTATGAAAATATAGTCTGAGAAAAAGGTGATACTGATTTTATCGCAGGAAATAATATGCAAAACCGAAACTCAGATAATTTCGTGATTCTCCATTTAGAGCGATACCGAATTCAGCAAGAAAATCTATATCCTTTGCAACCCTGTATTCCAGTCCCGGAATAAAATGTATCAGATCTATCTGTTGACCTGTATTCTTGATCGAATCGAAAGATATTTTCAAGCCTCCATATAGTTCAAGTTTTTTTGATGGTTTAGTGCTTAACATTACAGCAGTATCAATTCCGGAACTATTTGAACCGATCTGTGTGTCGATCATATGCCAGCCGACTGCAAAAGAGGCATTTAAATTCCGGCCACGATAGAACCAGTATTCAATATCAACGCCAAAATAGGTAAAATTCTTAAATATTGCCCCTTTTACCTCTATATCCACACTTCTGGTAAGTCCGAGTCCACCTTTACCGGCAACACCCCATATATTATCTCCCCCGTTCTTCCCTATTATCATGGTAGGAAAGACTGTAAGTTTGAAGTTTCCGGGATTGATGGTCTCAGCCGAGTTCATCAATACACCTTGATATGATGCCGGAATTATAGAAACTGAACCAAATATCATCATTGAAATTATAAGAATCATTTTTCTAGACATGATCAACCCTCCCCTTTAGAGTTAATTGGATTATAAGATTTTAAGAAAAAAAAGGCGAATCACGGTTCAGATGCTTTTTTCTGTAGATTTATATTTTTTTGAAACATTGTACTGTGTTCCGACGTATACTATATATTACATAGTATTATGAGGTGAAAATGGAAAATAAGGTCAAGCAGTTAAGGAAAGGGGTTTTCGAGCTTGTTATCCTGCAAGTACTAAAAAAGGACAAATATTATGGTTATTCTCTTATTAAAGCTATCACGGATAATTGCAACTTTGATATTAATGAAGGGACCATCTATCCGATCCTTTCAAGGCTTGCAAAGGAAGAGTTGATCAGTTCACAATGGGTGGAATCTTCAAAAGGGCCGCCAAGAAAATATTATATGATCACTCACCATGGGAATGAGATACTTAAGGGATTGGGAAAAGAATTCAAGGATCTTACAGATCTTGTTTCAAAAACAAAAACTATGAGAAAAAAAGGGGGTAGGAAATCTATCTCTGAAAAAAAGAAAATATATCCAGCCAGGGAGGTAAAAAATGGGAAATAAATATCCTGAAAATGTAGAGAAGATAGTTAATGACTACCTTACAAGAGTCAGGTCACATATGAAAGGTGTGCCGGAAAATGACAGGGATGATTTTATAAAAGAGATAGATTCTCACATTTATGAATCCTATACCGATGAAAAAAATGGTGATGAAGTCGGGAAAATATTAAAAGTTCTGAAGAAATTCGGTGAGCCTGCAGATGTTTTCACAAAAAGTGCCCCTAAGGCCATGTATAAGATAGGGAAAGAGAAGAATATTCCACTTTATATTCTCATAGGAGCCCTTATTGCTATTTTCGGCCTGCCGCTTGGTTTTGGCGGTCTGGGAGTGATCCTTGGAATATTGGGAGTACTTCTGGGTATTGTAGTTGCATATTATGCAGTTGCAGTCGGTTTTACATTAGGCGGGATGGCAGGAATATTTATCAGTATAATACATATAGTTGATCCTGAATTCTTTACAAGTCTATCAGGTGAAGCTGACATGATAAGGATTGGGTTTCTTGAATTTTCCAACCCTACCCTCGAGGGTGTCCTGGGGATCTTTATTTCATTCGTATTGGCCGCTTTGGGCATATTCCTCCTCTTTATGAGTAAATACATATTCAGAGGCCTTAAGACGATATTTGAATTATCTTCAAAAAAGCTTAAAGAGATCTTAAAAAGAAATAAAAAAAAGGCAAATTAATTAAACTTAATCTGTAAAATTAGGGCGGGGCCTCCCCGCCTTTAATTCCCTTATATTCTGATCACCTGTTCTTATAAATAACAGATAGAATTGTAACAGTCCCGCATGCAAGTAAACTTGCTGCCATCCCAGTCAGAAGATACATATCATTCTGAAAATATCCATGTAGAATACCTGTGATCTGCAGAATGGAAAATCCTGCAAAAGTAATAGTAGAAACCCCTTTTGCGCTTTTATTTTTTACGATTTTTACAGCCTGAATAACAAAAAGCCCTGCATTTGCCATTAAACCCAATCCGAAAATAACTGCAATTATATCTTTCATGTTTTTTTCCTTTTACAATTTTTTAATTATTGATCTTCTGATAATATCTTAACATAAACCTTTCTTGATCTTGGCCCGTCGAATTCACAAAAGAATATACCCTGCCATGTTCCGAGTATTAATCTGCCATTATCCAGTATGAATGATTGAGATGGAGATATTAAAGAAGACATTATATGGGAAGAAGAATTCCCCTCCATATGCCTGAAGTATGATCTATCAGGAACCATTTCTGAAAAGAACCTGATCATATCCGATTTAACAGAGGGATCAGCATTTTCATTTATTGTTATTCCGGCGGTTGTGTGAGGAGTATAAACAAGGATAATGCCATTTTGAACACCTGCTTCTCCAACACAATCATTGACAAGCCCGGATATATCTTTCAACTCCATTGGTGCGCCTGTGCTGATCTCCAGTATTTTCAGATATGATCTATTCAATTTTCAATTCTCCGAAAACCTCAGCCTGAAATACTTCGATATCAACACCATTCTTCCATTCATCACCTGAAAGCCCGGCTTTCATACATCCATACGAGAGGTATTGATCAAGGTCCCATTCTTGTTCAACCGGGACCTGAGGAAGAAGAAGCCCTCTGCTTCCATGCTTGGAAATAATAATTCCGTCAACCCCTACCCTTACATCTTCAGGTTTATTAACTTTTTCCGGAATTGTAAGAACTGATATCTCAATGTCTATTTCATTTAATTCATCACTTTCAATGGGAGGAAATCTCGGGTCTTCAAATGCAGATGATACAGCATTGTCAACTACGGCACTGAAAAGCGGGCTTATTGGGAGAGGATAACCGATACATCCTCTCAAATTTCCTTTTTTATGCAGTGTAACGAAGACACCCCTTTTCGCTTTAAATGATTCATAAAGATTTTTCAACAGGGGTTTATTTCTGTTTTCCAGATAATGTTCTATCGTCTTTCTCGCAATGCCCAGCAATTCTTTCCTCTCTTCTAAACTGAATTCATTGCTCATATTAATTATTATCGAAAGATCCTTCCCTAATTTTAGTTTTTCTCATCAATTCAGAATCAAAATATGAGATCAAATAGTTATTCTTACTTATATTCAAAATTAACTTTTCAAGAAAGCATTCCTCCGGGAGTTCAAGCTCTTCATTGAGAAATACTCCTCCGAATTTCGAACCCCACAGATCATAAATATTGATCAGATCTTTTTTACCCGGATCTTTACACAAATTTCCATGAATGAGATCAGTAATGAAAATATACCTGCCGATCCTCTCTGTTTTCAAAAAACCCGACCCTGAATCTTCAGACAGGGCCAGGTATTTTAATTTTGCTAACGAACCGTTTGCAAATATTACTTTCATTAAACTATTTTATCAGGAATTTTCCGTCACCCGTTCAAGCTTCTTTATAATCAGGAACATAAACGTTGCAGACATAAGGGATGTAACTACCAGAAGTGTATAGGTCTGCCATAACTCCATTGCAGCGTATGGTTTTGCTACCTGTCCTGATAACATATTACCTATTGCAGTTGCTGCTAACCACCCCCCCTGCATCATTCCGCGAAATTTTGGAGGAGATACCTTGGCAACAAAAGCAAGCCCCATCGGGCTGATAAAAAGTTCAGATACCGTAAGAGTGAAATACATGCCAATAAGCCAGTATGGTGCTACAAGGAAAGGTGAGGTCCCCCCTATTCCCGCAAGAGCTTTCGGGCTGATCAATCCGAGTGAAGCAAGTATCATAATTATCCAGCCTGCAGCAAGAAGCAGCATACCTATGCCGATCTTCTTCGGGGATGACGGTTCTTTGCCTCTTTTGTTAAGCCAGGCAAAGAAGGCGACGATCACAGGTGTCAGGAACACTACAAAGATCGGATTAAATGATTGGAACAACTCGGGAGATATAGGATTAGCGTCACCGAATGTTCCATACCTCCACCATAGGACAATAGCCGCTATTATCATGACCATTGCCCCTGACGCTTTTGTTTTCGGAAGTGATGATTTTTTTACAACAAATACTAATCCGATTATTATCGCTATAATTGAGAGAAAAGCAGGCAGGTCAAAGAATATCTTTGTAAATGGCGACACACTATCTACTGTATAATCACGTGCAAACCAGGTTAATGTTAATCCGTTCTGATGGAAGGCCATCCAGAAAAAGATCACTACTGTAAAAACAAGTATCAGTGCAACAATTCTCTCCTTTGTCTGTTTCGGAGTAAGTTCGACACTATTTTTGTTATTAACTTTTTTGCTGTGCAGATAATCGGCATGTTTATAATATTTTTTATAAAATTTAAAGATCAGCAGGGAAATTACTATACTACATGCTGCAAGTGCAAAAGCCGCATTATAACCCTGGCTCAGGGAATTAATATATTTTTCCCCGAAATCGGTAATATTTGTATATGCATTACCCATCTGATCCCTGGCAATTGCTTCAAGTTCAGCAATATTTTCCAGTTTTCCCTTATAAAACTGATGTATCATACCGGGAACACTTGCCACATATGTAAAGCCGTCTTTACGGAGAAGCCAGTCTCTTAGAAAGGTTGCAGCATATGGAGCAAAAAATGCTCCGATATTTATTCCCATATAGAAAATATTGAAAGCAGCATCATGAAGTTTTTTATATCCCTGCTCTTCATACAAATTACCAAGAATTACTGCAAGATTTCCTTTAAAGAAACCTGTACCTAATGCAATAACAAATAGTGCGAAATAGATGAATAGCATTGAATTGGTGGGAATTCCCATAAGAGCATAACCAATTATCATGAAGACTATGCCTACCGTGATGGTCCTTCCATATCCTATTTTATCAGCAAGGATACCTCCGAAAAGCGGAAGGAAATAAATAGCAAAAAGAAAAGCAGACCATAGATTTCCGACACTCTCAGGTGACATTCCGAACTTGGCCTGAAAAAAGAGAGCAAAGATCGGGATCATTGTGTAGTATCCGAACCTCTCTCCCATATTTGCAAAAAACAATACAATTAGTCCTTTGGGATGATTTTTAAACATTTTTTCTCCTTTTCAATTATTTGAACTTCAGTTTGAAAATCATATTTTATATAAACACAGATTTGATGTAAAGCATTTTTTATTTCAATCTTGATATTAGTGATCTTATATACTATTATGAAGTACTTTATATTTAAGTTTATTTATTTTATGAGGAGAACTATTATGGACAAACAAATCAACTTAAACCCGAATAAGATTGTAAGTTTCCTGAATAAACCCGCAGAAGATTTTACTAAAGCAGATATAATTAAGTACATCGAAAAAAATGATATAAAGATGGTGAATTTCCGCTATCTGGGTGGGGATGGGAGATTGAAGACCCTTAATTTTGTTATCAATAGTATTGAACACCTAGATTCCCTGCTTTCAAACGGTGAGAGAGTTGACGGTTCAAGCCTTTTTTCCTACATAGATGCAAGTTCCAGTGATCTTTATGTAATACCCAAATTCAAAACAGCTTTCCTTAACCCTTTTACCGAGATACCAACTATAGATATTCTCTGTGCTTATTTTAAAGCTGATGGCACACCTTTGGAGAGCGCTCCTGAAAATATCCTGAAAAATGCCCACGATCTCCTTAAGAAAAAGACCGGTTATACTTTTGAAGCTCTCGGAGAACTTGAATATTATCTTCTCTCTGAGATAGACTCGATCTATCCGATCATTGAACAGAAAGGCTATCATGAATCTCACCCATTCTCTAAATGGGGGTCCATCAGAAGAGAGGCAATGAAAACCATCAGTGAGATCGGAGGAAAGATAAAATATGGTCATGCTGAGGTCGGGAATATTATTCATGAGGATCTGGAAATGGTTCAGCATGAGATCGAATTCCTCCCCTGTTCAGTTGAAGATGCAGCTGACCAACTGGTTCTTGCAAAGTGGGCAGTTCGTGAAATTGCATATAAATATGAGATGGAGGTTAGTTTCGCACCAAAGATCATAGTGGGTCATGCAGGCAGCGGCCTTCATATCCATTGCAGGCTTGCTAAAGACAATGAAAATGTAATGGTTGAAAACGATAAGCTCAGCCCTGATGCAAAAAAATTAATTGCCGGTTTCCTTCAACTGGCTCCATCTTTGACTGCATTTGGCAACACTGTGCCCACTTCCTTCCTCAGACTGGTCCCGCATCAGGAGGCACCGACAAGCATATGCTGGGGCGACAGAAACAGGTCGGTTCTTGTGAGAGTTCCCCTTGGATGGCTTGGTGTTTCAGATATGGTAAAGATCGCCAATCCAAATGAACCTGACAACAACCACACCGTAAATAATCAAACTGTTGAACTGAGAAATCCTGACGGAAGTGCAAATATACATCTATTGCTTGCAGGAATGACTATTGCCGCGATCAAAGGTCTGGAACATCCTGATTCATTGAAAATTGCAGAAAAATTATATATTACTGACGATGCCTCTACCAAAAAAAATCTGGATCAACTCCCCTCCTCATGCAGTGAAGCAGCTGATTGTCTTGACAGAGACAGACATTTTTATGAAAAGGATGGGATCTTCCCGGTATCGATACTAGATGGAGTTATAAAAGAGTTGAAAAATTATAAAGATATGGACTTAAGCGAGAAACTTTTTGGAAATGCTGATGCTCTCAGAGATCTTATCCAGGAGTTCCTCCACTGCGGTTAGGATTTATAAGAGAATTTTTATGGCAATATCAGTAAAAAGAAAAGATATAAGGTTCTATCCTGATCCCAAACGTGTGATAACTCGTTTTTTTATGCCTGGTCAGGATGATCGGGCTCAATCAATAATTAAGAAGATTCTTAACGTGAATGAAGAGGGTATAAATCTTCTTCTAAACCAGGTATTGAGAAAGTTTTCAAAAAGGCACCGGAACATAACCCAGATATTTAAAAAGAATTTTGAAAATATAAGTTACATTCTGCAGCAGATTGATTATGATAAAGGTTTATTATCTCATAAAAGAAAACTCTTGATCGGTTCATATTTTACACTGGAATTTTCCATTGAATCAGCAGCTTTTTTTAATCCTTCTGTTGTAGAAGATCCTGATCAGTCTTCCCTGGAGAATGGACAGAAGAGAATTATTGTAAGCTTCAGAGCGACTGGGGAAGGGCATATTTCATCACTTGTTTTCAGGCTGGGAATTATTGACAGCGAAGGGAATATCACATTTAAACCTCCGGGAAATCTGGTTGATGTTCCCGAGATCATAAAGCGCCATGTTTATGAAAAGAAACAATTTTTAAAAAAGCTGAACGAAATGCATGTTTATAAAGATGTTGTGAATATGGTAATGGATAAACTGGGTAATAAATTTGTTTACGGGGAACTCCTTTCAAGCATTGCAGATGTCAAGAAAGAAGTGAAATTAACCCCCTCAAAAAAAAAAGTATTACAGGCTGTCCGCTGGCTTGCCAACTCCCACTATGAGATCACTTTTTCAATGGATACCGGAATTTCGGAGAGAGTTCTCTTTCCTGTGTCTTACACTGAAAGCAACGGTATTGAAGATGCGAGGTTCGTCAGGTTCAAAGAAGATAATGGCAATATCACATATTATGCAACCTATACTGCATATAACGGTTTTACAATAATTCCAAAACTTATTGAAACAAAAGATTTTTACCATTTTAAAACCAGTCCAATCAATGGTGAATTTGCGCAAAACAAGGGGATGTCTATGTTCCCGCGAAAGATCAATGGCAGGTATGCAATGATCTCCCGTTCAGACGGGGTCAACAACTATATCACTTATTCTGACGACATGAGGATATGGAACGAGGCGAAAATAATTGAAGAGCCAAAATATCCATGGGAATTTGTCCAGATAGGGAATTCCGGATCACCAATTGAAACAGATAAAGGGTGGATACTTTTAACCCACGGTGTGGGGCCGCTCAGGCAATACTCTCTTGGAATCACACTGCTGGACCTGGAAGATCCTTCAAAAGTGATCGCCCGGCTGAAGGAACCTCTTCTTACACCAAATGAAGAAGAGAGGGAAGGATATGTCCCTAATGTTGTTTACTCCTGTGGCGCAATAATTCATAATAATGAGCTGATAATCCCCTATGCAATGTCTGATTATGCTTCCACATTTGCTTCCGTCTCACTGGATGATCTCTTTGATGAGTTGAATAATAATTCATAAGGGAATTCATTTGCTCAGTACCATTTTATATACATTAATATAATCGTTGACCATCCTTTCTCTGCTGAAATTTTTCCTGCTCCATTCCATGCAGTAGTAAGGGTCTATCTTTTTTATTTTTTTCAGGGCTTCTACAGCTTCATCAACATTTTCGACTAAAAAGCCTGTTTCCCCATCTCTTATCAACTCAGGCATGGAACCACGGTTAAATGCTATAACGGGAGTTCCACACATCATAGACTCTGCAACACTTAATCCGAAAGGTTCATCAAAGTTGATCGGATGAAGCAGGGCATAAGCATTACCGAGCAGGTCATTCCTTTTTTCCGGTCCGGCAGCCCCTGCAAAAACAATATCCTTGTCATTTATGTATGGTTTCACCATTGAGTCAAAATATTTCCGGTCCTGTATGATCCCTGAAATGACCAGCTTCATCCCCCCCTTTTTTGCAATCTGTATTGCTTCATGTGTACCCTTGTCATGATGAATACGGCCAAAAAAAAGTAAATAGTTGCCATCATTTTTATTGAAAACAAAATCTTCAACTTTAATTCCATTGTAAACAGTAGCAATATAATCAAGTTCAGAGCTTCTATCCGAATTACTGATGGAAACATATCGAACCTTGTCATTATATTCTTTGTAAACTGCTAAAATTTTTTCAGAAGAAAAACCATGAATGGTAGTTACAATCGGTGTGCTTACAAGACGTGAATAAGTGAGAGGTAAAAAATCATAATGATTATGAATGATATCAAAATTTTCCGCCATTTCCATCATATGGCTGATATGCAGACATTCCCATACTTTTGGGTCCATTCCCCTATCCTCTTCATAGGGGTGTTCAGCAATATATTCCAATTTTCCACAGGTTAATGAGTTTCCGGTTGCAAACAAAGTCACATCCATACCAATAGCAACCAGTCCTTCAGTTAAATTGGAAGCAACCAGTTCCCAGGGTCCATAATTGGATGGAGGGGTCCTCCAGCAGATCGGGGAAAGAACTGCGATCCTCATTTTCTCTTACAAAGCCGGCCTTGAGTTCTTCAGACACATTTCAACAAGATCATCTTCAAGAGCTGTTCCCACACACATAACGGAATCAGCACCACCCCAGTATATTTTTATAGAATCATTTTCCTCTTTTACTGCAGCACATGAAAATACAACATTATGAACATAACCAGTGACCTCATAAGGCTCCTCCGGTTGCAATATCCAATTATCTGCCACACCTATTATCTTTGACGGGTCTTTAAGATCGTGAAGTGCTATACCTAATCTGTAGACAGAACCGTCCATAGTTGAAAAAACTCCATGATAAATATGCAGCCATCCTTTATCTGTTTTTACCGGGGGGGCTCCCGGCCCGATTTTCATCTCATCCCAATGGTATTGCATTGGTGCCATTATTCTTTTGGATTCTCCCCAGAATTTCAGATCCGGCGAATAAGAGATCCAAATAGACCAGGGAGCAATTTCGGAGTGAGGACGATCAAGCCTTGCATAAAAGCCGTTGAATTTTTCAGGAAAGATCACTACATTCCGGTAATCAGCCTCAGTGATAAGGGAAATCCTTTCAACACTTTTAAAATCAGTTGTTTTTGCAATCCCAACCCGTACACCATGACTTGAATAAGCACTGTAAGTAATGAGATATTCATTTTCAATTAAAGTAATCCTCGGGTCCTCGATTCCATACTCTTCATATTCTTTGAAAATTCCTACCTTGGAAGGAACCATAAAAGGCCTTTCTCTTACCTTGAAAGAAAATCCGTCTTCACTTTCTGCAATTCCAAGGATCGAACGGCCATTAAGAAGATGTGAACGAAATATCATTATATATCTATCCATATATTTTGATACTGCCCCATTGTGTACCGTTGCCACCGGATAGGGCACATCATGCTTTGTTAAAACCGGGTTGTTTTTATACCTTTTTATAAGCGGCATTTTTCAACTCCTTCACTTCCATTTCATGGGCAGATAAAACTGTCAGAAATGCTATAAAGTAGGAAATAGTACTTTCCGCTCCCTGATTCATGCTCACTCCATCATATTCAAGGCCGTCACGGCATCCCTTCGTCTCAAAATCATAAAGAGATTTTCCATTGTCATTTTCTCCGAGGAACCACATTAATCCACCCATCAGTTTTGATACATATTTTTTATCTTTGAGCACAACGAAAGCCTGGTGAAACATTAAAACCGCAGCCATAGCATCTACCGGTTGTTGTGCATATTCAGCACATGATTTTCCTTTATGGTACCATCCATCAGATCCTACCGGGGACAAATACCCTTTTTTCATAATTATATTTTCAAGGAAATTCATCGACTTTACTGCTATTGTAAGGATCTCTTTTCCAGGCATCAGATCATATGAGCAAAAAAGAGCATATGGAATTATTCCATTATCATAAGACAGAAAAGGTTCAAACCATTCCCATGAATCATCACTCTCTTTTTTAAAGGATTTTATAATCTTAGATACCATTTTTTTCAGTATCTCATTCAACTCCATTTTTTCCTTTGAAAAAGTCAGATAATGACAGATCCCGACTATTGTATTTGCAATTCCCCTTAAAGATCTTAAAGTTTTAAATACCGGAACAGATTTTTGAAAAATGTTGTCAGCTATCACTCTGTATTCGGCATTCGGTGCATATCGTATAAGATATCCGAGTGCCCATATGGCCCTTCCAAATGAATCTTCTGATCCTTTTTCATCAAGAAAGGTTTTGTTGAATCCAAGAAAATTATGAAATGACCCATCACTATTCTGCATATAATTAATAAAACTCATATAAACCGGAATTAAATCTAATGCTTCCTTCTCTTTTCTTTGCTTGAAGGTCATGGCAACCATTAACAATGCCCTTGCATTATCATCAAGGCAATAGCCATCCTTGAAATTTGGAATGATATAACTGGCATGCTGAAGGATACCTGTGCTGTCTGTTATTCTTTTTATATATGAGAGGTTAAATTTGGGGAGGACTAACGGATTGATTACCGGATCTTCTTTTATTCTCAAATAATGCTGTTTTTCCCTAATTGCTGATAACATGGTGAGATATTTGGCTCCAATCTCCGTCCATGTTGTATTTTGACCATATTTATATGCATTTCTCCTCATTTTTTTTAATTTTTCCGGATTGTCAAATAATTCTATCAATATCTCTCCAAGATTCTTTGAATCATTAAAATCAAATATCCTCCCGCGCCCTTCCGAAAGTATCTCCTCTGCATGCCAGTATGGAGTTGAGATCACGGCAGTACCGGCACCAATAGCATAAGATAATGTACCGCTTGTTATCTGTGCTTCATTTAAATAGGGAGTTATATATATATCTATAGATGTCAAATATGAAAAAAGTTCCTCGTTTGTAATATACCTGTTGTCAAAGTAGACATTATTTCTCAGATTAAGCCTTTCAGCCATACGTTTAAGATAAGAACGATACTCTTCACCCGACTCCTCAACGACCTTGGGATGTGTTTTTCCAAGAACAATATATAGAATATCAGGATAATTCTTCACAACTTCCGGAAGTGCTTTTATTACAGTTTCAATCCCTTTATTTCTACTTAGCAGCCCGAATGTAAAAAGAGATCTTTTTTTCTCCAGGTGGAGCATCTGTTTGAATTTGCCTATTTGTTTTACATTCAGATCAGGAACCCCATGGAGTATCAATTCTATCTTTTCTCCTGGAACACCGTAAATTTCTTTAAGAAAAGTAATCGCTTTCTGACTCATCACTACAACTTTTTCTGCTTTTCTGCTTAACTCCCGGATTATCCGTTTTTCGATCGGTGAAGGATTATTTAACACAGTGTGATAAGTTACAATTAAAGGTTTTTCAAGCCTCTGGATCAGAGGGATGATAAACTTTCCCCTCTCACCTCCGAATATACCGAATTCATGTTGAAGAAGGCATATATCAGCACTGCTTAAATTTATATATTTTACAGCATTCAGATAATCTCTCTGTGAATCTTCCCTGATGGTACTTTTTACAATGTCAGGATATGTGTAGGAATTTTGCTGGTCATTCATAGCAATCACATATGCATCAACTTCAAATTTACGTGGATTTTTGGTATGAAGCATTGATTCTACAAGGTCTCTGGTAAATGTGGCAATTCCGCATTGACGAGGAATATAATTGCCGATAACAGCAACCCTGATAGGTTTCATGTTAATACTTAATCTCTATACTGCAAAATGAAAAATTTTAATATTTATAAATACATATATTTATATTATATGTTAATTTGAAATTAAAACAATATAAACATTATGAGAGCTATAACCTTCTTTTAATTATTAATAACTTTTGATCTATTTATGATCGATTTTTGTCTCTCTTTATATTATTAGAGACATTGTTTTACTAAAAATAATATTTAATATCGGGTTACCAGTTCATCCAGGGTTTTTCTTTCAGGCATTTCCCTTTTCTCATATCCGTCGGGGAAATAGCCTAACGGGGTCATTACCAGAGGGATTTCGTTATCCTTCAATTCCAGGACATCTTTTACTATGTCCGGTTCAAAAGCAATGATCCAGCAGGTTGACACACCTTCTGATTCGGCTGCTAATATCATATGATCCATCATGATGGAGGCATCCATTTCAAGTGAATTATATCTGTCATATGAGCGGACCCATGCATCTTCCCTTCTTCCTGTCAGGACAAGTATTGCAGGTGCATTATGAAACCAGTTCCTTGAGTAACAATTATGTAGTTTTTCAAGTATTTTTCTTTTCTGCACAAGATGAAATTTAACAGGTTGTCTGTTACTTGCAGTCGGTGCTAAACGTCCCGCTTCGAGTATTCTTATAATAGTATCATCCGGAACTTTTCTATCTATATCAAAAGCCCTGATACTTCTTCTTTTTCTGATCAAGTCATAAAAATCATTTTGAGTCATATTACTCTCCTGTTTTTATAATTGAGTTCTTCAGGCTCCTTCCTGCTACCCACCCCGTTGAAAATGCAGCCTGAAGATTAAATCCTCCTGTCTCTCCGTCTATATCCATTACTTCACCTGCGAAATATAATCCTTTAATAATTTTTGATTCCATTGTTGCCTGATCAATCTCACTTAAGCTTACGCCACCAGATGTAACAAGAGCCTTGGATATAGATGCACTTCCTTTTACAGGAATTTTGAGCCCTTTTAAGAGGTTATTCAAATTTCGTCTCTCTTCAGATGTTAACTGGCCGGGATTCTTTTTGCCGTCAATTCCTGTCAAAGTCAGAAACAAATTTATCGCTTTACCGGGCAATAATGTTTTTAAAATATCAGTGCAATTTTTATTCTTCTTATCCTTTACTTCTCTCAATATTCTGTTGTCCAGTTTTTTATAGTCAAGAGAAGGTTTAAGATCTATACTTAAAAATATTCTCTCACCTTTTTTGATCTTTTTGACAATATCCTTACTCATAGAGAGAATCACAGGCCCGGCGATCTCATTATCACGAAATTCCATCTCACCGAATTGATCATCAACTTTTTTATCAGCACTGAATACTTTTACCCTGCAATTCCTTATACTAAGGCCGTTAAGTTCTTCAGGTATATTCCCCTTTCCTTTCAATGGAACCAAAGCAGGGATAATTGGAACAATCGTATGCCCAAGTCCTTCTGCAAGAACAAACCCCGAACCATCAGATCCGGTTCCGGGATATGACCTTCCTCCCGTTGCTAAAAGAATTCTCTCTGTTTTAAGATTTAAGCTGCTCTGTAAGTCACCATCAGGCCGGTCTTTGTCAGATAGTCTGATCTCAAATTCACCTGATTTCCTAACAATAATATTTTCCGCCTTGAAATTAGTTACAATTTCAATATTAAGATCATCAAGGCGCTGTAATAATGAGTTTACTATTGTCTCAGCCTTTCCACTTTTCGGATAATATCTGCCTCCTCTCTCAAGCTCAAAATCAACACCGAGCTCGTTAAAATAACCTATAAGATCTTCATTAAAAAATTTGTTAAAGCTCTGTCTTAAAAATTTCCCGTTCCTGCCAAAATTCTCAATAAATTCTTCTACCCCGGCTTCATTTGTAATATTACAATTTCCTTTCCCTGTTATCCTCAATTTCATTGCAGGTTTGAATTTCTGCTCTATCACAATAATTCTTACATTATTAACATTACTCTCGATTGCAGCGATCAGTCCAGCAGGCCCGGCACCGATTATAATAAGATCGTATTCATTATGAAGTGGATTGGAGTTTTCCGATTTTTTTCTTTTCACAAAAATATTATATCAGAAGTCTTATAAAATTTATCCTCCATGGTTTTAGAACCATAATGAGTTGATTTTAATCTGATAAACAGAGTCCACAATTAAAATAAAAGGATATGCTATTATTTGACATAAACCTTGATTTTTATTAAAATCCACCTATGAATAAAATATCTATGTCTGGAGTTTATGGTGGCGGAAAGACCTCACTTCTGACAGAAGTAAAAAAAATCCTCTCACTTAAATATAAAACAACCTCAGTTAATGATATAAACTCAAAAAATCCTTTTGATGATGAAATAAAGTCGAGTTTTATAAGCCATTTTTTCTTTATGACAGCACAGATAAATGAAGAAAACATTGAAATGCAGAAGAATTATGATCTCCTGTTTAGTGACCGTTCAATTCTTGACCATTGGGTTCTGTGGAAATCTTCTCTCCAGAATATGGAGATGACTGCTAAACTGGAAGAAAAGAATGAACTCCTCAAAAAGATCTACAAATTCTGGATCGAGAGTTATGATCTTGCATTCCTTATAAGAATAGATCTTAAGGAATTTGAGAAAAGAGAACAGAATAGTGAGTTCAGAGTAAGAAATATTGATTATATAAAACAGACAGAAGATCTTTTTCTTGAAACTGTCAAAGAAGATAATCTGAAAGTTATTGAAATATGGAATAACTCAACCATTGATGAGAGTGCTCACAAAGTCATTCAGGCGATCTCGGCTCATGACCTTATCTAGTATTCAATTTCGATATTATTTGCACAATCCACTTTTAAATTTTCCCCTCTCTGTCTTATTCTTTTTTAATGGTGCATAAATGGATATTAAACTTGCAGGATTCAATATTGAAACAGACAGTATGGAGGAGTTCCAAAAAGTTAACGGAAAATTATTAACACCGGAAATTTTCAGTTCTGCATATGCCCGGATCAGCAGAAGCAAAAAAAGTGTTACTGAATTAAGAGAAGATGCAAGAAAGGACGTAGAGAAGGCCCGCAGATCAAATCAGAAGATAATTTTCGATATGGGACATCATTCTGTTGCAGAACATGCTGTGTTCAATTTTGACCTGATCGGGATTTCAAGGCTTGCCCTGGAAAGTATTGAAAGGTTCAGACTTGTTTCCTATACAGAAAAATCCCAGCGTTATGTAACATTAAAAGGTGACTATATAATCCCTGAAGATTTTGATGATACAATCCTGAAAAAAGATTTTATTGAGATAATTGAACTTCAGAATAAAACTTATGAATCTTTATTTAAACTTTTAAGGGAATATATTTTCAATAAATTCTCTGATCTGGCTGCTGAAAAATCCAATAAAAGCCTGCTGGAAGGTTGGGCAAAAGAAGATGCAAGATATATATTATCACTTGCAACTCTGGGCCAGGCAGGAATGACCATTAATGCAAGAAACCTTGAGCATCTTTTCAGAAATTTTTCATTGAGTAATATAAATGAAGTAAATGAAGCAGGGAAAAAATTATATAATCTGGTAGCGAATGTAGCTCCTTCAATAATTCTCTTCCCGGAACCATCAGAATTTGAGAAAGATCTGCGCTTTTTGTCTCTTCCTGAATTCAAAGATAACTCCGTTTCAAAATTGTCCCCAGATCTGGAGATAATCGAGTTTGAAAAGGATGGAGATGAAAAGATTCTCGCTTCCTTCCTCAGTATATTTAACTCTGTAGGGTTCTCATCTGCACTTGATTCTGTATCTGCTATGACTTATGAAGAGAAGGAAAGAATTTATTTAGATATTTTCAAAAACATGGAATTCTTTGATACTCCCCCCAGAAATTTTGAATTTGCTGATATTACATTCCAGGCACTTGTAAGTGCTTCAAATTTCGCACAGCTTAAGAGGCACAGGATGGCTTCATTATTGCAGGGAGATTACAAAATAGAGCATGGAAATACAATCCCTGAGAATATAAAAAACATAGGTATGGAAGAGAAATTTCTTAATGTCATTAAAGAAACAAATTCAGTTTATTTAAAACTTAATGAAAGATACGGTTCTTCTGCAGATTATATTCTAACCAATTCCCATAGAAGGAATGTTGTAATGAAAATGAACCTCCGGGAAGCTTTCCATTTCATAAGACTCAGAAGTGATAAGCATGCACAATGGGACATTAAAAATCTTTCTGATAAGCTTCTTATTGAGATCAGGAAGCTATTCCCTTTATCTACAATTCTTTTGAGTGGAAAAGACGAATATAATAAAAGATTTGAAAACATTTATAATAAAAAACCAAAATTTAATATATAAGGAGCTTTCTATGGAGGATAAATCATTTAATCCATTTAAAATGGCGCAGCAACAATTTGATGAAATTGCAGAACAGCTTGGACTGGAAGAAGGTACAAGAGATTTTCTCAGAAACCCTAGAAGAGAGTACCATTTCACCATACCTGTCAGGATGGATGATGGCACAACAAAAGTATTCAAGGGCTTCAGAGTTCAGCATAATGATGCAAGAGGGCCAAGTAAAGGAGGGATCAGATTCCATCCACAGGAAACAATTGACACAGTTAAAGCACTTGCTACATGGATGACATGGAAATGTGCAGTTGTTGACATCCCTCTTGGAGGTGGCAAAGGTGGAGTCATTTGTGACCCTCATAATCTGTCAATGAGAGAACAGGAACAGATATGCAGAGGTTGGGTAAAGCAAATAGCAAGAAATATAGGGCCTTTACAGGACATACCTGCACCCGATGTAATGACAAATGCACAGCATATGCTCTGGATGATGGACGAATATGAAAATATAAACGGAGGGAAATTTCCCGGTATGATCACAGGAAAACCTGTTGGTATGGGAGGCTCTCTCGGGAGAACAGAAGCTACCGGATACGGGGTCATCTATACTCTGCGTGAGGCTTTAAAATCAAAGAATATTGATATAAAGGGAACAACTGCTTCCTTTCAGGGTTTTGGAAATGTCGCACAATATGCTATCGAGCTTTTTCATAAATATGGCGGGAAAACCGTTTGCGTATCAAGTTGGGATCAGCAGGATCAGAAATCTTATTCATTTTACAGAGAGTCCGGTATAGATCTTGCTGAACTTCTTGATATTACTGATAAATTCGGTGGAATCAATAAAGGGAAAGCAAAAGGCCTGGGATATGAAATATTATCAGGAGATGAGTGGATAAACAGAGAAGTTGATATACTTATTCCCGCTGCACTTGAAAACCAGATAAATGCACAAACAGTATTGAACATATCAGAAAAAGTGAAATTCATTTCAGAAGGGGCAAATGGGCCCACCACACCTGAAGCAGATAAGATCCTGAGTGAAAGGGGAATATTTGTTATCCCTGATTTCCTTGCAAACGCAGGTGGTGTTACATGCAGTTATTTTGAACAGATCCAGGGAAATATGAATTTTTTCTGGACTAAAGAAGAAGTGATCGAAAAGCTTGATAATATAATGACTAAAGCTTTTTACGGTGTATATGAACTTTCTGAAAAGAAAGGAATATTTATGAGAGATGCTGCATATATGATTGCTATCGCAAGGGTTGCAGAAGCAAGTAAGCTCAGAGGATGGGTTTAAATAAAAATCCGATTGTATTAATCTGATAACATGAAATCCGGCAAGCCCGAATGGGCTGTGATAATCGATATGTTGGAAAAGCTGGACATTGTCCTGTTCAACAGGATTGTCCGGAGAATGATCTATTATCTCTATACGCTTAATATCCCGGAGATCACAGACCTTCTTGAAGATCTAGAAGAGACAATCATTAAGGATAAATCAGATCACGTTGATAGTAAACTCTATTCAAATATGCCGAATCCCAAGATCAACCGTTCCTCTTTGAAAGAATTTTCAAATAAGGTATTTCAGATTGCAGGTGACACAATTCCGGATGATGAGATTACGGAACAGGTAAAAACATGGGTCTCTCAAGAAAGAAGCAGATTCCTTTCAATAGAATTTGAAAACCAGAATATTGCTTTGGTAGATTCAAAAGATGTGTTAGCCCGTTTTCTGAAGATACCGAAAGCCGAGCTTGAAATGTCACCCGATGACTTTATTAATCTGCGTGTTCTTCTTATCAGGAGGTTCCTCTCCTCTAACCTGAATTATATTAATATTGCCAAGCATCATATTCTGGTGAAGGATTTTTTCAGAATTGTTCAACGGACAATCGGCCCCGCCAAAGGAAGTGGAAAACTGGGAGGGAAAAGTGGTGGACTGATACTTGGACATGAGATCCTTAAAAATGAAATAAAAAACGATCCCGATCTTAAAGATGTGGATGTTCCGAAAAGCTGGTACATAACTTCAGATACTATTATAAATTTCATCCATTATAATGCACTTGAAGAGACAACCAGCCTTAAATATCTTGAGACAGCAGAGATACGTGCCGGATATCCCTACCTCCAACAATTATTTAAGAACTCATTTTTCCCTCAGGAAATAATCATTCAATTAAAGAACCTGCTTCATGAAATTGGTGAGAAACCGATCATAGTAAGATCCTCAAGCCTTCTAGAGGATAGTTTTGATGCAGCTTTTTCCGGGAAATATAAGAGCCTGTTCCTTGCAAATACAGGATCGGATGAAAAAAATTTAAGCTCCCTTTTAGATGCCATATCTGAGATCTATGCCAGCATTTTCGGCCCTGATCCGATCGAATACAGAAAAGAGAGAGGACTGATCGATTTCCAGGAAGAGATGGGTATACTTCTTCAGGAAGTTGTCGGTAACCGGGTCGGAGATTACTTCTTCCCTACTTATTCCGGTGTTGCTTTCTCCAATAATGAGTTCAGGTGGTCCCCGAGAATAAATAGAGAGGATGGAGTTATCAGAATGGTTGCCGGGCTTGGGACTCGAGCCGTTGACCGGGTTGCAGATGATTATCCCTTCCTTGCATCCCCGGGAAAGCCCGGGCTGCAGATCAATATTTCTTATGAAGATAAAATAAAATATTCCCAGAAAAAGGCAGATGTTCTGAATCTGAAAACAAATGAGTTCGAAACAGTCGAATTAGAACCTTTGATAAAAAAACATGGAGATAAGATAAAAAAAATTGAATATATTGTATCTGTTGATAAAGACAGGAATCTCACTCCACCAATAGGTGTAATGTTCGATCCGTCAGAATCAGATATAGTTGTTACTTTTCAGAAGTTGACAGACACTCCCCATTTCTTAAAGAAAATGGACAAGATCCTGAAAATATTAAGCAAGGCATTTAAATCACCGGTTGATGTTGAATTCGCCTGTGATGGTGAAAAACTATTCATTCTTCAGTGCCGGCCTCAGGTCCGGTCAAATGCTGAAATAGCTGAAGCGATCCCGGAGAATATTGATGACGAAGATGTGATCATTAGAGCAGACAGGTATATAACCTCCGGGGCTATAAAAGATATCAAGTATATAGTTTGTGTAATACCTGAGGAATATAATTCACTCCCCACTGAAGAAGACATGAAAAAAACCGCACATATTGTTTCTGTGCTGAATAAAAAACTCCCTGCAAAAAAGTTTATCCTTGCCGGGCCGGGAAGATGGGGAAGCAGAGGTGATATCAAACTCGGAGTTCAGGTTACTTATAGTGATATATTCAATACATCCATGCTGATAGAACTTGCTTACGAAAAAGATGGCTATACACCGGAACTTTCGTTCGGAACCCATTTCTTTCAGGATTTGGTTGAATCAAACATTAAATATCTCCCTTTATACCCCGATAATGAAGGAACTGAGTTTAAATGTGATGAATTCAAGAAGCTTCCCAACCATTTAAAAGATTTTTTCCCCGATGACCGTTCAATGGATAAGGTTATCAGGGTTGTTTCATCCGAAGACATGAAAAAAGATTCCACCATTACTATTATTATGAACGGCGATACCAATAAAGCCCTCGGTTTCTTTGAATAGATATATTCCTTTATTCTGAATGACAATCTCCTTATCCCTTAATGACAATCTCTATATCCCCTAATGACAAGTTCTATATTTCTTAATGACAATCCCTGCAAATTCTCTCTATATCACCTTATGTTTTTTTCCTATTTTAATAAATGCTTTTATGGCTTTGTCCAGGTGTTCTCTTTCATGGGCTGCTGATATCTGCACCCTTATCCTGGCCTTTCCCTTTGCTACCACAGGGAAGAAGAAGCCGACAACATAAATGCCCTCACTATAAAGGTCCTTTGCAATATCCTGTGCAAGCATTGCATCATTTTCAAAATCGCCAAGCATGATAGGGACGATCGGGTGGATACCTTCGATTATTTTAAAACCTGCCTCTGTCATTTTTTTTCTGAAGTATTGTGTATTCTCCATTAACTTTTCTCTGAGGTCATCGCTTTCCCTGACGATCTCAAATGCTTTTAAAGCTGCAGATACAATTGAGGGTGCAAGTGAGTTGGAGAAAAGGTAAGGCCGGGATTTTTGTCTCAGCATCTGGATTATCTCTTTTCTGCCGGTTGTAAATCCTCCTGAAGCGCCGCCCATTGCTTTTCCAAGAGTAGAGGTTATGATATCAACTTCTCCAAGAACATCACAATATTCAACAGCCCCCCTACCCTTTTTACCTAAAAAGCCGGTGGCATGAGAATCATCAACCATAACTAAAGCATCATATTTTTTTGCCAGTTCCACAATTTCCTTCAATCTTCCAATATCTCCATCCATAGAGAAAACTCCATCTGTTGCTATCAGGATATTTCGTGCAGGTTTCGGTTCTTTTGAAAGGCCGGGGCCTTCCCATATATCCATTCCAAGCCTTGCTCTCTGGATTATTTTCTCAAGATATTTCATATCAGAATGGTCATAAATAAACCTTTTCGCTTTACATAATCTTATTCCGTCAATTATGCTTGCATGGTTTAAAGCATCGGTGATTATTGCATCATCCGGCCCCAGGATCGTCTCAAACAAACCGCCATTCGCATCAAAACAGGAAGAATAAAGGATCGTATCCTCTGTTTCATAAAATTTTGAGATAGCATCCTCAAGTTCCACATGTATATCCTGAGTACCGCAGATGAACCTGACAGATGCAAGGCCGAATCCATATTTATCAAGTGACTCTTTTGCTACTTTTACAAGATCATGATGATTTGCCAGGCCCAGATAATTGTTTGCACAAAAATTCAAAACATCCTCAGGTTCCTCGCCTTTCGGATACGATACTTCTATCAGAGCTTTTTGATCACTTAATATTATCCTTTCCTCTTTAGATAATCCGCTCTTTTTTATATTCATTAGTTCCTGCTGAAAATCAAATCTTATTCTTTGATACATTCTTTCCTCCGATTCACGTAATTATATAATACTTTTTGTTAAATGAAATAGTTAATTGCTAAAGATATTAATGAGAATTATTCTTAAAAGATCAGTTAATATAACCTAGTGTTCTAAGTGCTTTTTTGTCTTTTTCACTAAGATTCACTTTCTTTGACTTAAAGAACTCTCCTTCCTTTGATATATATATTGATAATTTTGAATTCTTATATACTAAGAACGGTTTATAAAGTTCGTTAAGATCAATGGTTTTCTTAAATAAAAAATTCCCTTCTGCATTAACCAGAATGGTCAGGGTTTTATTCCCATGCAATTTATTTATGTATGGAAAGATTATCTCTTTTTTATCCTTTTTTACTTTAAGTTTAAAATCGAATAAATTTGATTTTTGATTTTTGGTCAAATCATCACCAGGCCCCGGATTTACTCCAAATGGTAACTCTTCCGGTGTAAAACTAAATTTTAAAGTTCCGGCAAGATTACTCTCTTTTTGATTTTCAGAAGAGAAAAATGACATTTTTATCCCGGGAATATTATTTTTAACATATTGCGATATCTTCATCTTCATAGAATCAAGAATTTTTTGTTGATCCTGGCTGTTTAAGGGTTTTTTAAGTAGATCATACTCTTCCGGCCGGTCGTCTAAAGAATTAAAAAACTTATCATTAACTTTTACCCATCTTTTTTTTTTGATAAGAGGCCTGTATTTGTATTGGGTTATATATTTGTATCCGTTTTTCAAAAATGCAAAATGGTGAGTCCCTCCTTTCTTTGTTTCACTGATAATTTCTCTTCTGTTGGATTTGTTAACATCACCATTTCTTTCAGTCAGATCAAGCAGGTTCTTTCCATGTTTTTTAAACTGAGCAGGCACTTTTACAGATACTAAATGTAATATTGTTGAAGCGATATCAATACTGCTTACCGGAGAATTTATATATTGATTTTCTGGAAATTTTTCAGGAAACCTGATTATAAGCGGAACATTAATTAGCTCGGAATAAAGTTGATGAAAGTGACCGAAAGAATCATGTTCTTTGAACTCCTCTCCGTGATCACTTGTTATAATAATAATTGTATTATCATATATCTCTTCTTTTTTGAGGTATTCAATTAATCTTCCGATGCTTCTGTCTACCCTGAATATCTCACCATCATAAAGATTGATCATTTTTTTTCTAACATCCTTACTCATTTTAATATTGGGATCGCTGAAATTTCGTAAGTAACTTAATTTTCCAAATTTAAACCATTTTTTTATTGATACATCAACTCCGAATTTCGGGGCTATATCTTCCGGAGGACGATACGGCCAGTGAACATCAAAATAATGAAGAAATATGAAAAAATTATCATTTTTATTTAATCCTATCCAGTTGATTCCTTTCTCAGTGATCTCATCCGAATGTTTCTTTATCTGGTTAATATATTTATCAAATCCCCTTGAAAATCCATAAACCGGCTTTAAATACAATGCAGAAAAAAAACCTCCTGTTCTATACCCTTTTTCACTAAGAACTTCTGTAAATAATGCTACATCCTTCCCCAGTATTCTATTATCTATATCAACTTTATGAGCTGATGGAGGGAGTCCTGTGAACATGCTCATGTGTGAAGGGAGGGTCCAGGGAGCTGTTGAATAAGAATTTTTAAAGACAACTCCTTCTGAAGCTATTTTATCCAATACAGGAGTTGTATTCCTTTCATATCCATACACTCCGACATGATCCTGTCTTAAAGTATCGATAGAAATTAGAATTATATTCGGCCGATCCGTGATAAGAAAGGTTTTATATAATAAAATTATTGATAAGGCAAATAAAACCAGTATAATGCCTAGAACAGTTTTTCTCATGTATAATATTTAACATATCATCCATGATATAACAATCTGTTATAAATGCTGCCCGTTATTTCTGATGTTCTGATCGGATCCTATTTTTTTCCTTAATTCCTTAATTCTTTTAGATATAATTTCAGTCTTCTCCATAAGCTTTTCACTTTCAAGGAGACTTTTGAGAGCTTCGCGATATAAACCGTATTGTTCATATATTAATCCAAGGTAATAGTGAGCAATTCCATTATCCGGCTGTTTTTCAACTCTTGACCTGAATATCCTTATAGTTTGAGATTCGAACATAACCGGCTCGCCTCTCTTCTTCAATACTTCAGTATAAATATTATAAGAATTGATCAGATCGCCTGATCCTGCTAGCGCAACTGCATATAAAATGTTACCCCTTCTGTATTCAGGAAGTTTTTCCCTAACATAGGAAAGGTATTTAACTGAGCTATGATACATTTTCAAATCGAAAAATGCTCTTCCAATTAAATAACTGGAATCGATCCTGTCAAAATATCTTTCCAGTTTCTTTAAATACTGCTTTTCTCCCGTTAATGCAAATAGCCTGGATAAGGCAAATGGAGATCCGGGTGTTTTATGAAGCGCTGTTTTAAAACATTCTAATGCCTCTTCTGAATCTCCTCTTTTCATCTTTATGATCCCGAGATAATATGATGGTTGTGAGGAATGATCAAAATCTCTCTTGAAAGTAAAGCCTCTTTTTTCAAGATCTTCCAGTATTTTTTCAGATTCATCAAGTTTATCAGAATTTAAAAGGAGAATTGCATAATTCAATTTTTGTGAAAAAGTGAATTTACCGGGATCTACAATATATGTGAGAGAATAAGATGAAAAACCTTTTTTACCAAAATAAAGACCGGAAGGCCTTTTTCCTTCATCAAGCCATGGAGTCAATATCAATGATCCGGCAGCAAATTCTCTTGCTTTTTCAAAATTGAATTTGTCCCTCTCCATTCTTGCTTCATTCCAGAGTTCAGCAGACCTTCCATATACTCCCCAGAGGAAATCTTCTTCTTGCATACGATCATTCCGGATCAACAGAGAAGGAACCCCAATGACGATCACTATTAATAGTACAGGAATCAATTTCGGTTTTTTCAGAATAAGTTCAAGGGATAAACATGAAAAAAATATTAGAACAACTATAACTGAGACCCTTTGCCTTGACGAAACATATCCGGCAAGCAGAACTCCAAGCTGAATTAGAACTACAATATATAACGGGAAAAATTCCGGATACCTTTTAATACCAATTATCATTCCCGACAGTGCAAGGGCAGATAATATCCAGAATGGGAAGAGAGGCAACCCTGATCCTTTTAATTTCGAATCATAATCATTAGCCTCAATAACATCATGACGTCTATAATCATGAAAAAAATAATGAAGTTTTAAAATTGAATTTTTCACAAAACGGAAAGGATGATCAACAATAAAATTCAGAGCTTTTTTCGACCAGAAACTATTCACTTCTTTAATTGATAGATCATTACCGGTTATACTTCGGGCAAAATCCCTGTATATCTGATGATGAACATCCGGTTCCCCGGTGTACTCATATGCCATATCATCAACCAGAGGAGGATAGATAGCACTTTGCCCTGTTGAGTTCGGATTATTCCCTTCAAAAAGGATATAACCGGGATTCTGGTAATAAAAAGAGAAGCTTCCTGTATTTATAACATTCATTAAAATTATTAATAAAATTGCAGCGATTGACGGAATAACGAAAGATGATAGTGCCCTTAGATCAATTTGTTTACTCCCTGCTCTTTTAGAATAGAAATAGAGCCAGACAGGAATTAAGATAACAAGAAAAAAGAGATTTGATCTTGTCAGGAGTGTTAAAGCAAGAAATATTCCTGACAATACCAGATTTCGATTCAACAAAGATTTTTGTGATTTATAATATCTGAAGAGGAAATATATCATTGCAGTAATAAAAAATATCTGAAATGGCTCAGGCTCCATTACTTTTTCATAAATCAGAATTTCCGGTGAGAATAAAAATATTAAATATCCTGCTAATGAGATCAGGAAAGGAAAAAAAAATCGTAATGTCATAAATAAAAACATTGCAGACAGAGATATAAGCAATATGTTTGATCCAAAAGCCGGCGGGACAGGATTCTTGAAAACTTTATTCAATAACACATGATATTGAAGGTAAAGAGGACTGAAATCTGAGATCCTTTCTGATGGTAAATCACCCGATATAAGTTTTTCAGCGCCGGAAAGATATTTCTGGAATGGCCTCCCTGATGCCGGAGAAAGGTTCAGGATAACAGCAGAATGAACCAACAAGGCAATTAAGAGTAAAAACAAAGGAATTGCCCTGCACTTACTTTTGTGGACGGTGAAGGGCAATCTCATCACTTTAAATGATGTTTAGGCCTTACTATTCCCAGAAAGAGCATTTTTACTATTACATAAAAGGCTCTGACCCCATCTTTCCAGTTGATCTTTTTCCCCTCAGCATATGTCCTGCCGTGATAGGATATACCCACCTCATATATTCTCAGCCCTTTTATCCGGGATAGTTTATAAGTAACCTCGGGTTCAAATCCGAATCTGTCCTCCTTAAGCCTTATCTTTTTTATCACACCACTTTTAAAAACCTTATAACATGTTTCCATATCGGAAAGATTCAGATCACATGTCATGTTTGAAAAAAGTGTCAGCATCCTGTTGCCTACAGAGTGCCAGAAGTAGAGGACCCTCTTTGCCTCTGTGGTCATAAACCTTGAACCATAAACGACATCTGCCTTTCCCTGAAGTATGGGACCGAGCAATTTCGGATATTCTCCCGGATCATATTCGAGATCGGCATCCTGGATCAGAATTATATCTCCCGTCGCTTCTTCTATTCCCCTTCTCAGACAAAATCCTTTTCCTCTGTTCTTATCATTTTTCAGAACCCTGACCCCATTGAATCGTTCAGCCAGCTCTTCAGCTATTTTGAATGTGTTATCGGAGGAACAGTCATCAATAATAAGAATCTCTTTTTTCAATTCCAGTGGAACTCCGAGGACAATTTCAACTATTTCAGAAAGTGTACTCTCTTCATTGTATGCCGGAATGATAATGCTGAGTAATTCCATTTTTTTCTCCCTTAAATTGATATCATTAAGAAACAAAAATATCAATCAAAATCATTATCCTTGTCTAAATGACCGGCCAGTGAAAAGTATCCGGAAAAAATACTTCTAAAATCTACCCCCTTGGAGCATGAGTCTTGACAATAATCACATATAAGGCATACAGTTATTAACTCTTTCATCTTTTCACTATCCGGAATATTTCCTGCTATTATTTCTCCAATAAGATTTATTTTCCCTCTGGGAGAATATGGTTCCGTAAGTTCTATTCCAAAAACCGGGCAGCTGCTGTTGCAACTCCCGCATAAAGTGCAGACGTCAAGTAACTTTTGAAGTTCTTCTGAATCTTTTCCCATTTGAAAATTTCCGCTTTAAACTGTGTCAATAAGCTCTCTGATCTGACTTGAGATCTTTTTAATTACAATATCCCATGAATAGTATTCATTAACATACTCAAATCCTCTATTTCCCATTCTATCTCTTTTAACTCTATTCCTGTAGAGTATACTAAAATTCTTTATAAACTCTTCAACATCAGAGAAAGACAACCCGCCACCTGAAGCATCTACATGCTCCATCAAAACTTTGCAATTGGAATTGACCAGAACCGGTGTTTCCTGAGCAAATGACTCAAGGGTTGTTATAGACAGGCTCTCCAATGGTGAAGGTTGAACTGAACAAACAGCACCTTTAAATGCAGATATCTTATCCTCTTCTGAAACATACCCTACATATTTGATCCCGTCTATATCAGGGATATCCATCAGTTTTTTTCCCATTAACACAAGATCCACAACACTATTGTTTCTCAATTGTCTATATGCTTCAAAAAGCATCTCCAGCCCCTTCCCCTTTTCTATTCTTCCTGCATAAAGGATAAAGGGAGATACTATAAGATAATTTCGCCTGAAAGTATTCTCATCTATATCCCTTTTTATATCAACCCCGGTCCGTGCTAGAACCATTTTTCCGGGAGGAGAGAACTTTTTTTCAACCAGTTCCATCTCTGAGCCGGTAAGAAAGAAAAGTGCTTTCGGCTTCATAAAAACTTCTTTCATTATTTCCATATTTATTGGAGGTTCCTCATGTGCGGTTGGGAAAAGAACTGAGGGTTTTTCGAGAATCCGGAGAGTTTTCACAGTTGTATAGTAAAGATAGGTAAAAAAAATAAATATATCAAAATTTTTCTGTTCTGATTTTATCGTATTGAGAAGATCTGAAGATACAGGACCCTGAAGATCGATCCATTCATCTTCCGTGATCTCCTTATCGATGATATCTTTATTAAAAAATCTTCCTGATATATCGTTGAATTTATCTATTTCTCTTAAAAAATCAACACTGAATCTTTTAATTATTACTCCTTTCAGAATGGTTTCCCCGGGATCATAATGGTTATCCCATGTAATATAATCTTTTGCTGTTGTCGTGAAAACTGTAACATCAGATTCAGCAGCATTAAGTTTTTCTGCCACATCTCTGGCTAATGTTTCTGCACCTCCGACAACATCTTCGCCATATCTTTGAACAACAATACCAACCTTAACCATTAAATTCCTCCAATATCAATTTGAGTAAAATTTCCGGATCCGATTCTTTTTCATAACTATCAGCTCTTTTACCGGCTGTTTCCGCTAATTTAATAGAAATATTTTCATCATTCAACACTTTCTCTGCCACCATTACAACTTTCTCCAAATTTTTATTACTTAACAAGATTCCCGATCCGGCCAGGGTCTCCTCAACAGCTCCTGCTTTAAAAGCAATGACAGGGATCCTGAAAAACGAACTTTCTATCAGAGGAAGACAAAATCCCTCATGCTCACTCATTGATAGAAAAAGATCTGCACTTCTGTAAACTGAGATAAGTTCACTAAACGGGATATGGCCTGTGAAAAAAAGATCCTCAAGATCAAGGCCCAGTTCATTTTTAAGGCTCAATAATGATGAAAAATAATGAGGGACACTGCCCACATTACCCGCGATAATCAGTCTGATATCGCTTGAAACAATTTTCTTGTATACTGATAATAATTTGATCAAGTCTTCGATCTTCTTATTAGGCGTAATTCTACCAACGAACAAAATATTTTTTCTTCCATCATTAAATATTTCCATGTAACTTTCACTACATTCACCATCATATTCCGTCCTGGATATCATGATAGGGAAAGTCTTAATATTACTAAATCCGATCTCCTTAAGTTCTGATGCATTGAAATCTGAATCTGCTATTGCCAGATTAAATTTATCTGAGAAAAGTGATAGTTCCTTACGCCCTTTCTCTGTCAAACTTACAAGTTCTTCGGAAAAACCTTTGAAATATTCTGATGGAGTAATGTTATGATAAATCAGGATATTCTTGCCCTGATTCTTCAGGAAGTAATCATTAATCGGAGAAGATATTGCATAATGATAGATCCTGATCGAATCATATTCCTCTTTATATTCACTGAAAGGAGTACAATATTCTCTGACTGCATCGTCTATTGTTATTGCGACGATCCTGCTCTTTATCCCTTTTGTTTCGAGAAATTTGTGAAACCGGAGAACTGAATTTCCAATTGCATCACCATAATGAAAACCTGAGAGAAATTGATCAATAATCATTCGGGTCAGATTAATCTTATCAGTTCAAGTAATTTCAAGGGATTTGAATCTTCTGCATATCTTTCCAGTCTTTCTTTTCCTGCATTGATAAGCTTTTCTCTTACCTGACCATTACTTATCAGATATTCAAGTGTTCCGGCAACTTTTTCCGGGTCCTTTGTATCAAAGATGACACCTCCCTCCCCAACAGTCTCTCTTATCGCACCTGCATCATATGCGGCAACCGGCAGTCCCATTTTAAAACTTTCCATAACAGGAAGGCAAAACCCCTCATGCTCACTCATGGACAAATATACGTCTGAGATCCTGTAAACAGATAAAAATTCATCAAATCTGATGTGGCCGGTGAATAAAATATCCTCAGAGGTCAGATAAAAACGCGATGCAAGGTCCCGAACAGCTGAAAAATATTTAGGAACTGAATTTGTATTTCCGGCTACTATAAGTCTTATGGAAGGTGATAAATATTTTTTATAGAAAAAGAGCATTTTTATTGCATCTTCAATTTTTTTGTTAGGTGCTATCCTTCCTACACATAAAATATTCTTTCTGTCATCATTTATAAGATTGTAATAACCTTTATTATATGGCTTGTCATAATCCTTCAGATCAACAATTAACGGGAACACCTTTACATTATTAAAATCAAGGTTTCTCAGATCCTCTGCATTATAATCAGAAACTCCGATAGAAAGATCGAAACTATCCTTCAAACTTTTAAGATGTACACGCCCATCACTGGTAAATTTTGTAAGAAACTCTGAATAATCTGCAAAAAAAATCGAAGGAGTTATATTATGATAGATAACAACCTTTTTCCCTCCTGTTTTACGAAAAAAATCTGTTAAAGGAGACGGGATTGCAAAGTGAAGGATCTTTATTGAATCGGAATTGAATTTATAATCTTTAAATAAAGTAACTTTATCTATTAATTTTTTATCGGAGGTCAGAGAGATCAACCTGCTTTCTATCCCTTTTTCGATAAGATATTTATGAAAAGCAAGAGCAGAATTGCTGGTAGCATCACCATAATGAAATGCAGGAAGAAATTGTTCTATGATCATATAGTTTTTTTAACAGATGTTAAAGGTTTGGTCAAATCGGACAAAAAGCCAGAAGGAATTACTCGACAGTGAAAAGTTCTGCCTGCGGATCTACCGAGGTCCCTTCTTTAACAGAAATCTTCTTAATTACTCCTTTTTTAGGAGATTTTATCTCATTTTCCATTTTCATTGCCTCAAGGACCAGAATGCTTTCCCCTTCCTCGACCTCATCATTTTCCTTTTTAAATACTTTTTTTATTTGCCCGGGTAGTGGAGATTTTATTACAATTTCACCATCCATATCAAACCCGCCACCTGTCTTTCTCGATGTTGCATCCTTAATAGCAAAACTTCTTCCCTTAAAAAACACACAATGACCTTCTTCAAATTTATCAACAAAAACATTATAAACTTTATTATTTTCATCTTTGATCAGAATATTTCTTGACCAGAGTTTATTTATCGTAAATGTTTTTCTTTTCTCACCAGACCTGAGCTCAAATTCTCCATCATTATCAAGAATATCAAATTCCCTTTTTTCACCATCAATACTAAGGCTGAATCTCATTAAAACCTCCTCATTGTTCTCATCCGGCCGGATCTTTTCCAGTTGGTATTCTGAGAATCATTGTCTTCGGAATGTTTAGAACCATTTCCATTCATCTCCATACTCCTAAGCCCTGCAGCAAGGAGAGCAACGAATTCATAATCTTCAGGATTCTCGACCTTAACTTTTTCGATCCGTTCAATAAGGCTGGTTGTATAATTTCCTGACAAGAATTCCTTGTTCTCAAATATTTGCAAAAAATATGGTATTGAGGTTTTAATCCCTGCTATCCTGTATTCGAATAATGCCCTTTTCATCCTGTTTATAGCTTCCTCCCTGTCTCTTCCCCAGGTTACAAGCTTGGAGATAAGGGGATCGTAAAATATAGGAACCTCAAATCCTTCATAGACTCCGGAATCATCCCTGACACCTATACCACCCGCAGGAGAAACATATTCAATTATTTTCCCTGGCGAAGGTGAGAAGTTATTAAATGGATCCTCAGCGTAGATCCTGCATTCAATTGAAGAGCCCCTTGGTTTGATATCGTCCTGTTTAAAGCTCAGATCTTCCCCTGAAGCGATCTTTATCTGCTCTTTGACCAGATCTATCCCTGTCACCATCTCTGTAATAGGATGTTCAACCTGAAGCCTGGTATTCATTTCAAGAAAATAAAAATTCTGGTTCTTATCAACAATGAACTCAACAGTCCCGGCATTTCTATAATTAACAGCTTTTGCCGCTTTTACAGCAATATCACCCATTTCTTTTCTTATTTTATCTGTAATGAATGGAGAAGGTGTCTCTTCGATGATCTTCTGGTACCTTCTTTGTACAGAACATTCTCTTTCACCCAGATATATAGTATTGCCTGAATTATCAGCAAGGATCTGTATCTCAATATGATGAGGCTCTTCAATGTATTTTTCGATATATACATCCGGATCACCAAAACTGGAAGTTGCTTCAGATGTTGCTCTTTCATAAGATTTTTCAAGTTCTTCGATCTTTTCCACCTTTCTCATACCTTTTCCGCCGCCTCCGGCCGAAGCTTTAAGAAGCACGGGAAAACCGATCTCTGATGCAATTTTTTTCAAATCTTCGATATTACTTATAGGTTCAGTTGTACCCGGCACTATCGGTACCCCTGCTTTTTTCATGATCTCTCTCGATCTGGTCTTGGATCCCATCTGAATTATGGCATCCGGTTCAGGCCCAATAAAAATAATACCTGCTTTTTTCACCATTTTTGCAAATTCAGCATTTTCAGCCAGGAATCCATACCCCGGGTGTATTGCATCCGCTCCAGCCTTCTTTGCAGTTTCTATTATTCTATCTCCAAGCAGATAGCTCTGTGAAGAAGGAGATTCACCAATGTAATAAGCTTCATCTGCAAGTCTTACATGGAGTGAGAGTTTATCTGCATCTGAATATACGACCACTGGAGATAATTCCATTTCTCTGATGGCTCTGATTATCCTTACAGCTATTTCGCCTCTGTTTGCAATTAAAATTTTTTTAATTTTTTTCATAATTTCTCCGTGATATTGGAAATAACTGCATCACAGCGGGATGTTCCCGTGTTTTTTAGGTGGATTTTCATCTCTCTTGTCTTTAATAAGATCAAGTCCTGAGATTAGCCTTGGCCGTAGTGTCTCAGGGAGAATAACATCATCAATATATCCTTTGTTAGCAGCAATATATGGATTCGCAAACATCTCTCTGTATTCTTTCTCTTTTTCTGAAATGACCTTTTGCGGATCATCTGCTTCTGAGATCTCTTTTCTGTGAATGATTTCAACTGCACCTTTAGGGCCCATTACAGCGATTTCTGCTCCCGGAAATGCAAGGTTTATATCTGTCCTGATGTGTTTTGATCCCATGACACAATAAGCACCGCCATAAGCCTTTCTTGTGATCACTGTTATTTTCGGAACTGTTGCTTCAGCAAATGCATAAAGGAGTTTTGCACCGTGACGTATTATGCCACCATATTCCTGATTTGTCCCAGGCAGAAATCCTGGAACATCTTCGAAAATTACTAAAGGAATGTTAAATGCATCACAAAATCTCACAAACCTGGCACCTTTTACAGATGCATTTATATCAAGTGCTCCTGCAAGATGATTCGGCTGATTAGCAACGATCCCTACAGACCTTCCCCCAAGTCTCGCAAATCCTACAACTATATTTTTTGCAAAATGTTCAGCTATCTCAAAGAATATTCCATCATCGACAGCAACTTTAAATACATCCCTGATGTCATAAGCAATGTTCGGATTATCCGGCACCAAATTGTTTAACTTCTTCTCGATCCTGTCAACCGGGTCCTTTGTATGTATAAAAGGAGGATCATCCATATTATTGTCAGGTAAATACTTATGCAATTCTTTAATTATTTCCAGATTATCTTCATCATCTTCAGCTGCAAAATGTGCAACACCTGAAATAGAATTATGAGTATCCGCTCCACCCAATTCTTCCTTGGTAACATCTTCATTTGTCACGGTTTTAATTACATCCGGTCCGGTAATGAACATATATGAACTGTTTTTGGTCATAATTATAAAATCTGTTATTGCCGGAGAATAAACAGCACCGCCTGCAGAGGGTCCCATTATGGAAGATATCTGAGGAATAACACCTGATGATAATACGTTCCTGAGGAATATGTCAGCATAACCGGCCAGGCTCTCAACTCCTTCCTGAATTCGGGCACCGCCCGAATCATTAAGGCCTATAACGGGCTTCCCGCTCTTTAGGGCCATATCCATTATTTTTACGATCTTCTTTGCATTTGCTCCTGAAAGTGAACCTCCGAAAACTGTAAAATCCTGTGCAAAAACAAAAACCTTCCTTCCATTCAATTCACCATATCCTGTCACAAAACCATCACCATAGATTTTATTTTTATCCATTCCGAATTTAATATTATCGGAGAGGACAAGTTTATCGATTTCATTGAATGTGCCATGATCCAGAAGATATTCCACCCTCTCCCTGGCAGTCATTTTTCCACTATCGTGCTGTTTCTTTATTCTGGCCTCTCCTCCGCCTAATTCAGCAGAGTCGAATTTTTCCTTCAGAGCCTGGATTTTCTCTTCTAATGACATTTCTTTCTCCTCCAAAACAAAATAGACAATTAGAGGATCATTGTCAAATTCATTAAAAATTAAACAATTGAAATATATACTAACTGCGGTTGATCAAAGAGCCGATCTTCACTGGTTTTAAAGGGGGCCTGTTTGAGAATAGTGTGAAGTTCCTGCCTTCAATTCCTGATACTGCTCCAAGAAGATCATAAATGATCGGCCCGCATGTTCTCCCCTGGCAATTACCCATTCCTGCTCTTACTGATGTTTTCAGGGCACCCGGGGATATAAAACCATTTGAAATGGCCTCTCTTATATCTCCCATTTTGACATCTTCACATCTGCATATTATCGTGTCATCCGGAATCTCTGAAATTTCTTCATCTCTTATCCCATAAAGAGAATTAAAATATTTTGCAAAGTTTAAATGATGTTTTCTATCTTTCAATAATTGTTTCTTCTTACCGTGGAGGGAACCATTTTTGTCAAATCTTTCAAGAATTGATATAGAAGCTGTTTCACCTTCATTAACAGACTTTAAAGCTCCTCCAACTCCTGTGACCTCTCCTGCGCAAAATACTCCGGAGATGGATGTTTCCATATTTTCATTTACATCAACAACCCATCCACCTAACTCTTTTTTATAACTAACTTTGCAGCCTGCAAGATTCGGCAATTCAATGTTTGGTACAAATCCGTAACTATAAGCAAAACCGCCAATTTTAATGATTTTTTCCTTCCCGGTTATGATCTTTCCGTTCCGGTCTGTCTTTCCTATTATAATCTCCTCAAGAGATCCGTTTCCTCTTGCTTCTATAATTCTGGTATTGAACCTTATCGGAACCCCGGAAGATCCAATCTTCCCAATATACCTTACCCCTTCCATTATCTTTGAGAAGTTGTGTAAAAGTACAGGTAACATTTTCATTTTACCTGAGATACCTGTGGATTCAAGAACAGATCTTACTTTTGCACCATTCTTCAAAAATTCATATGCAGCAGAGAAAAGGAATAGACCGGAACCTCCAACTACAACATCCCGGGCAGGAAGTACTCCGGAACTTTTCATGAGGACCTGTGACATTCCTGCAGAAAAAACACCTGGCAGAGTCCAGCCCTTAAAAGGGAGGTATCTTTCTCTTGCTCCTGTTGTAAACAATATAACTTCATAATGTATAGATGCTACCCTTTTCTTCTCTATCTCAACAAGGATCTCATTGTTATCATAGATCCCGATCACAGATGTATTATTCAAAATCTCAATATCATCACGTTTAAGGTTGTTTATAAATGCATTACCGATCTTTTTTACATAGTCGGGTTTGTATTTTTTATTTATTCCCAATTCCAAGGGAATCTTTCTTAAAAGCTGACCCCCAACATGAAAATTTTCATCTATCATTAAAATCGAGAGGCTTTTCCCGACCAGCATGTTAGCAGCAGCTATTCCTGCAAATCCACTTCCAATTATGACAATATCATATTTCTTATTCTTCAATTCCAATCTCCATTCCGGCCCTTACATCCTCCATACAAGCTCTGACATTCTTTTCACCGTCTATAGTTACAAGGCATTCATAACATACACCCATACCACAAAGCCCTCCCCGATTTTCTTTAAGAACCGGACTTTTCTTTAGTTGCTTGTAACCTGATGCGATAAGTGCGGCTAACAATGTCTCTCCAATATATGCAATTACCTCTTTTCCATTTACAATTATAGTGACTTTTTCTTTTCTTTCGACTGAATTTATCCTAAGATCTTCCATAGATTCCCCATCACATTTTTTACCTCTAAGATGAGTTAATGTCAAGATAAATCGGAATTGTTGACATGAATAAGATTAAGACTTAAAATTAACAATTCATTTGAAGTTAATTTTAAAACCTTTTAAAACTTTTTATCATGGTTTTAAGTATAATTACATTGGACAAATTCAGGAGATTAAATGAAAAAAGGGCTTCTTGTTACACTTCTTATTGTGATGATAGTAATAATACTTATCGGAATGGGTGCAGGATATATTTATTATCAATTTAACCGTGAACCGCATATACCGGAAAACTCTTACCTGAAGATCCATCTGGGTGGAAAAATTGTTGACAATGATAATTCGATCGTCCCTAAAAATATAACTGTAAGAGATCTCTGGTATCAGTTAAAAAGGGCAGAGAAAGATAACAGGATCAAGGGAATAATTTTAAAGTTATCTTACCTTCAAACAGGATTTGCAAAAACAGATGATATCGGAAGATTATTAAGAGACTTTAGAAAGAGCGGGAAGGAAGTATATTCATATATTGAGAATGGTGGAATAAGGGAACTTCAACTTGCTTCATATACCGATAAGATTTACATATATAAGCATGGCGGATTAGCCCTTAACGGATTAGCGATCCATGCAGTTTTTTTAAAGAATGCTCTGACCAAGCTTGGAGTTAAGGCGGACTTCCTGAATGTGGGAAGTTTCAAGACAGGCCCGAATATGTTCACAAAGAATGAGATGACAAAAAATCATCGTGAATCTCTTACAGTTCTCATTGATGATATTTACAATTCTTCCATAAAAATAATATCAGAGAACAGAAAAGTAGAAGAACAGATAATAAGAGATCTTATTGAAGATTTCACAATGGATGGGGAGAAGATATTAAAATCCGGACTTGTTGATGGATTGAAATATGAAGATGAGATCCTTGATGTGAAGAAAGAAAAAACCGTCAGTTTTTCTCTCTATAAAGACACCAAATCACCTCTCCCGTTCAAAGGAAAGAATAAGATCGCGGTTATTTTCGCTCAGGGTGAAATCCATTCAGGACATTCCGGGGGGAAATCTTTTTTCGGAAACGAAATAATGGGATCAGACACAATTTCAAAATATCTGCGCTCAGCCAGGAAGAACAAATCAGTCAAGGGTGTTGTGCTTAGAGTTGACAGCCCCGGAGGTTCTCCATTTGCATCGGATATAATAAGGCACGAGGCCGAATTGTTGATGAAGGAAAAGCCGATTGTTATTTCAATGTCTGATACTGCTGCATCAGGTGGCTATATGATCTCTCTCTCATCTTCTAAAATCCTTGCCCTCCCCCAAACCATAACCGGATCTATTGGCGTATATGGCGGGAAATTTGTTCTGAAAGGATTATATGACAAAGTAGGCATAAATAAAGAAGTAGTAAAAACCTCAAAATATGCAAATATGTTCTCAGATTACAGAACTTTTAACGAAGAAGAAAGAAAAAAATATATGTCTGTCATGAAAGATATTTATTCTTTGTTCATTACTGAAGCGGCGAAAGGGAGAAAAATCCCAGCTGATGAGATAAAGAAAGTAGCCGAGGGGAGAGTATGGTCCGGAAACCGTGCAAAAGACCTTAAACTGATAGATGAATATGGTGGAATTAATGATGCCGTCAATGAAGCAATTAACCTTGCCGGATTGGATAAGAGTAAAGGTATCGGAATTACAATCTACCCAAGGGCTAAGTCATTATTTGA
Organism: Candidatus Aminicenantota bacterium; assembly: GCA_029938635.1. Classification (GTDB taxonomy): domain Bacteria; phylum Acidobacteriota; class Aminicenantia; order UBA2199; family UBA2199; genus UBA647. Next base: position 7,284 of record JAOZUQ010000013.1, on the reverse strand, counting down.
TTATATTACAGACCTTCTTGGTTCCGGAAGTTCCGGACTTGTTTCAACCATGATGTCGGGTATCAAAAAGTATAAGAGTTTTTTCCCGGCTATGATAATCCCGTTCCAGATCGTTATAGATTAAATATACAGGACTGGTAAATGAGAATAATACCAGTATCAAAACTTAACGAAGAAGAGATTCGTTCTGAAATAAAAGAGCATCTTTTAAAAGATGGTATCATTGTATATCCTACAGACACCTATTACGGTTTAGGCTGTAATTTCTATTCACTTCCTGCCCAGGAAAAAATAGACCTGATAAAAGGACGAAGTGACTCCCCCTATTCAATTGCGATATCAGATACAAAAATGATCAATGATCTTACATCTCAGTCTTTAGCACTTTTTGAATTATTTTTAAATTTTCACTCACCCGGTAAAATGACATTTCTTATGAAGGCGAACAAAAATATTGACTATAAACTTTTAAAGAGCAGT